>CAZEXX010000001.1:0-51437 GCA_964516885.1 uncultured Anaerolineales bacterium
ACCGTACGAGTCGGCAAGCGTAAACCAGCGTTTGGAGACCTGGGCAACCTGCCGGCCGCGACGGAGAAAACGATACTCGTAATCCAGGAAATTGCCTTTGGCAAGCAGATTCGGCTCGCCCTTGATGGAGATCACAAAGCGCGACCCCAGAACCGACAGCAGTCGCTTCTGCACGATCGCGCACAGCCGCCCCCCGCAGTAGATCCTGTACTGCAGACGCCAGCTGACAAGCTTCTGCCGGATATCCAGCAGCTCCCGGCCGTGGACATCCTCAAACGAGAAACGGTCACGGATGCTGATCAGACGTCCCTTGACGACATAGACGTCATTTCCCTCGGCATCCCGGATGCGGAACTGATCTCGCAGCGAAAAGAGCTTCTGTCTCATCTGATAACTACGCATGCTTCACCTCTCAGTAAACGTGCCGGATGCTGTCAAACTGGCGCAGGATCGGATCGTCCAACCGCACCATATGCTCGCGCATCAACTCGATAAGCTCATCCTGCAGCGCCTCGGTCTCCTGCAGGTCGATCAAGTTGTGCATCTCCCACGGATCATTGACCAGGTCGTAGAGTTCGCCGATATCCGAGTGATTGTAGACGAACTTGTGGGTACGCGTTCGCACCATACGCTGCTCAAAAGTGAAGAGCTGGGCAAAGAATTGCGCATAGACGCTCTCCCGACCCGTGGGCACGGATCGCCCCAGCACTTGGCTGAGGATACTCTGGGTATCAGGCTCCTCCGGCGGCGGACGCCCAGCCACATCCAGAAACGTTGGATAAAGATCCTGCAGATAGACAAACTCATCACTCACGCTGCCGGGAGCCTCACACTCAGGATGTGCCACAATCATCGGCAGCCGGTAACACTGCTCGTACGTAAAGGGGCCCTTCTCGATCAGCCGGTGCGCGCCCATATTATCGCCGTGATCGGTGCTGAAGACAACAACAGTATCTTCGTCACACCCCAGCGCCGCCGGCTCTGCCAGGAGCAGACCGACCAGGTCGTCGATCATCGTCACATAGCCCCAATAGCGGGCCACGATCTCGCGCCACCTGGCCCATCCGCCGTCGGAGAGACCCCAATAGCGCTCCACGAGTTGCTGGACGAAGGGCTTTCGCTCCCAGGTCTCGTCAAAGCTAGGCTCCACCGGAATGGAAGCGGGGTCATACATCGAATAGTATGGCTCAGGGATGAGACAAGGCGTGTGAGGTCCCCAAAAGTTAGCCCAGATGAAGAACGGTGCGCCATCTGCATCGCGCTTCTCCTTCATCGAACGCATCAAGTCGATCGTGTCCTCGGCCACCATTGTCTCAAAACTGGACTCTATCCCCCCTGAATGCAGCGCATACATCTCCTGGCCCTGTTTGCCGGGATTATCCCCGTAGTGCGCCTCAAGGACCTTGGGGCATTCCAAGCCGTGGGATTCGAGGTATTCCTTGTAGTGTGTGGTTGCACCTCGACTGTCGGCCGGCGGGCCGAAGCGCAGCCCTTCAACCAGACCCTTGTAGACAGGATAGCCGTAGCCGGGGAAGTCCTTTCCCTCGAAACCGTAATCTGTGGCCACCCCGGGATCATCCACGTGCCACTTACCCGCGTAGCCCAACTGGTAGCCGGCCTGCCTCAACTCGGAGCCGAGGTTGGGAATATCCGGGTTAAGCACCTGGTTGTTGACGCGGACGTGGTTCTTGTGCGGATAGACGCCGGTGAACAGCGCTGCCCGTGATGGAGAACACGGGACTGTCGAAGTATAGGCACGATCAAAACGCACCCCCCGGGCCGCAAGCGCATCGAGATTCGGCGTCCGGCAGATCTCCGCCCCGTAGCATCCTAAGGTGTCGTAGCGATGCTGATCGGTGATAATCAAGAGTATGTTCGGTCGAGAGTCTCTTTCTGCCATCCCACCCTCCTTGGCAATCACATATCCAGACAGTTCGCTTTGGCGACCTGGCCCAGCCAGCGTGCACTTGGCTTCACCGTCCGCCTCTGCGTGCTACGGTCCACCTCAATGATACCGAACTTCGGACCATAGCCCCGCATCCATTCGTAGTTATCGAAAGCCGACCACGCAAAGTAGCCGCGGATATCAATCCCGTCCGACAGACAACGCCGAACTCCGGACAGGGCCCGCCGGTAGTAGTCCAACCGCTGCGCATCATCCTCTGTCCCAATGCCGTTCTCCGTGACATAGACGGGGAGTCCGGTCACTTCCACCGCACGACGTATCGTCATCTCCAGCGCCTCCGGCCAGACCTCGTAGCCCATCTGGGTCACAGGCACCCCATCCTCCGGTGGCAGGGGACCCTGCGGGCCATAGCGCTCCCGCGTATAGGTCTGCACGCCGATGAAGTCATCGCCGCGCGCGGCCTCCAAGAAGATATCCTGCAGCTCTCGCCGCGCCTGATCACGCAGCGCTTCGCCGCCGGCGACAGCCTGCATATCGCCCAGGGCCACCGTCATCCCCACGGGTAAGTCGCTGCGTTCAGCCTTGATCGCCGCTGCACTCTGCGCGTGTGCCGCCAGGATGATGTCGCGCTCCCGGGCGGTATCCGCGAAGAGGAAGGGGACCACTTCATCTTTGTCCATTCCAAACGCCTGAGCTGCTTGTTGCCGAAATGTAGTCTGCTCTGGGTTGCCGGCGTCACGCTTCATCCACTGACCGATCATCGACGGTATATTGACCTCGTTGATGGTACAGGCGGCCGCCATCAGATCTCCAAGGCCACTCGTCGCCTTCGCACAGTAGTCGGCAAACCGGCCGACCGTGTCTGGAGATCGCCAGCCGCCGCACGAGATCAGCCACCGCGGGGAGGTGAAGTGATGGTAGGTCACAACGGGTTGAAGCCCGTGACGGTGACACGTCTCCAGCATCCGCCGGTAATGATCGAGTGCGGCCTGAGAGAAATGGCCTGGCTGCGGCTCAACGCGTGCCCACTCGACCGAGAAGCGATAGCTGTTGAATCCAAGGTTGGCCAACAGCGCGATGTCGTCTGGATAACGATGATAGTGGTCGATCGCGTCCCCAGAAGGCTCCGCAAACACAGTGTTGGCCAGATGCTCCAAGACCCAGAGGTCGCTGTTGACGTTATTGCCCTCGACCTGATGAGCCGCTGTCGCCGTGCCCCACAAGAAACCGTCGGGGAACCGCTCAGTCATCGCTGTCCTCCTTTCTGGGAACTCAATATGTTCATTGTATTGCATCCTGGGAGCAAGCCAACTCTGGCGGATGTCGCACGCACACCTCAGGACCATCAATGGTTTGACAGCAACCTGCGCGTGAGTAGACTGAGAAATCGTGGAGGCAGCACAATGACGAACGATCCGACGGAAAAACCAGTCCCCTACTTAGAGGATCCCACAGGCCGCGAGCATCTGCTGACAGGCGAATCCGTGACAATCGGCCGTGCGATCGGCAATGACATCGTGATCACGAGCAAACGGGTCTCCCGCGAGCACGCGCGCATCCGTCGGGACGGGTGGCGACGCATCCTTGAAGATCTCGACAGCACCAACGGTACATTCTTGAACAACGAACGCATCGTGACGGGTCGAGAACTGCGGGACCGCGACCGCGTCAAGATTGGCGATGTTATGTTTACGTTCCACGACCCTGACATCACCTACAGCGACTCGGTCTTCCCGAACCTGGAAATCGATACGTCTGCAGGCGTCGTGCGCGTCAACCGGCAGATTGTCGAACTGTCACCAAAGGAATTCATCTTGCTGGCCTACTTGCGCCAGCGCGCCAACGAGGTGTGCTCCAAGGATGAGATCGCGCATACAGTCTGGCCGGAGTATGAGAGCGATGTCTACGATTACCAGATCGAGAACCTCGTCCGGCGGCTGCGGGCCAAGATCGAAACCGAGCCGTCCGATCCACAATTGCTGCTCACCATACGGGGGCTAGGCTACAAACTGGTCCACGGATAGCCAACTGTTATCTCAACGCTAGGCAGACGCCACAGATTGTGCCTAAGATATGGACAGGAATCGGATCTCGACAGACGTCGAGCACGCAGGCATCCGAAACCTACTGGTAACTCAGACAATGATGGGGCGGAGGCCGGAATAGTGCCGGAACAACGACAACGAGACAACATGGCCAAGACTTCACGAGAGGGAACGACACTGGGGCGATACAGGCTCCTGGAAACTCTGGGGCACGGGGGCATGGCGCGGGTCTACCGCGCGTATCATCCCCAACTCGATCGCTATGTTGCCATCAAGATCCTCCGCTCTGACCTGGTTGATGACGCGGCGTTTCTGGCACGCTTCCAGAGGGAAGCACGCGCCGTGGCGAGCCTTCGTCATCCCCACATTGTGCGCGTCTTCGACTTCGACGTCGAGGATGACGCCTACTACATGGTGATGGAGTACCTCGAAGGCGACACGCTGAAAGCTCGCTTGGACGACTACCGCGTGCAAGGCGAGCGTATGCCATTGGGAGAGATTGGACGCATCCTGCTTGACGTCCTGGACGGACTGGCCTACGCTCACAGCGAAGACATGATCCACCGCGACGTGAAACCCTCCAACATCCTACTCACAAAACGCGGACTGGCTGTCCTGGGAGACTTTGGCATCGCCCATATGGTCGGCGGCACGCACTACACCGCCACCGGTGCGCTGATGGGCACACCGGAGTACATGGCACCGGAACAAGGCCTGAAGGGCTGCTGTGATGCCCGCAGCGATATTTACGCAATGGGTGTGATCTTCTACGAAATGCTCACCCAACGGATCCCCTTTGAAGCTGAGACGCCGCTCGCCATTCTGATGAAGCACGTCAATGACCCGCTGCCCCTACCGCGCCAGATCAATCCAGACATTCCGGACGTTCTGGAGCGCGTGGTCCTCAAGGCCATGGCCAAGGATCCAGGCGACCGCTACCCGGACGCAGCTTCAATGGAAAGAGCGGTCACAGCCGCCCTGGAAGAATGCGGCATCGACCTCCCTGACCACGTCTCACACCCTCGCTCATTCACCACCATTGAGGCACCATCGGAAAGCGTCCAGGTGATCTCCGGCCCACGCCTGCAGGGGCAGGTGGACACCGGAATTACCGAGGCGAACACCGACATCACGCTTGGGCAGCAGCTTCGTGACGCACAGCCGCCAACCACTAGAAAGGCAAGGCGACAAGCCCGGAAAGCAGCGAGGGCCGCCAAGGCAAAACGCCCGCCCAGGGGTCAACCCAGACCACACCTTGCCATGAACATCTTCCTCTCCATCGGCATCGTGGCACTGGGCAACCTATTCGCCGTTACTCTGTCTTCCGTTTCCAGGGACTGGGCCATCTTCGGTATCGGCTGGTCGCAGGAACTCCTGTTGACCGGCGGCGCCCTCTTCATCCTGATGGCGACCAGCAAGACCATTTGGCTCTCCATTCCCGCCAGCCTTCTCGCAGCCAACGGTTTCATATTCGCCTACTGCACCTTCTCGGGCAACTGGCATCACTGGGCCTTTCTATGGGTCATCGAGCCCTGGGTGGTTGCAGCTGCTGTGATTATGTCAGTCCAACTCAGCCGGCAGCAAGAAGAGGCCCACAAGATCAGCTATCTCTTCGGCTGGGCGGGTGGCCTCACTACCCTCGTGGCAGCAGTGGCGGTGCAAGGTGGCGCGCTCGTCCTGAGCACTGTGCAGCGGGTCTTCAACTAGACAGATCTCGGGTTCACAACAGCGCCGGGTTCGATGTGAACCTGGCGCTGTTGTATGTAATGTTAGCCACCTGTTAGCCTAACGATGGGCACCATAAGCCGGAGACCATTACTATGGACACAGATAGGGTTCACAGTGTGGAGGGATTATGAATAGGAAACTTATGACGGGCATCGGTGCGACATTGGTCGTCGTCGGAGTCATAGCCCTGGCATCCAGTGTTTTCGGGCTGCTGTTTGGCTTCAGGATTTGGCAGCTATGGCCCTTGGTCGTCATCACAGCAGGTCTGCTGGTCACTGCGCCGGCGGTCTTTGTCCGGAATCGTCGCGGGCTCGGCGCGCTTTACGTGCTCGGGTTGCCCATCGTCACCACAGGCGTGCTGTTGCTCTTCGCCAGCGTCTTCCGTTGGCGGAATGTTTGGTCAATTCTATGGCCGCTGGAGGTTCTCAGTGTTGCGGTCGGCTGTCTTCTGGCTGCTATCAAGGCGAAGGCCCACTGGCTTCTCGTGCCGGCAATCATCATCGGCGCCAATGGGCTGATTCTACAGTTCTGTGCCATCACCGGCTGGTGGCATGCGTGGGCGGTCCTCTGGGCGGTTGAGCCCATCGCCGTCGGGATCTCTCTGCTGACAGTCAACACCCGCCGGCCAAGCAGAGGCTTGCTGACAACCGGCTTGGTCTTCTGTGCCATCGGTGCGATCGGGTCGATGGCAGGCGTGGCCACCGCATCCCTATCCGCGCTGCGCCCCTTGTGGTGGCTATTGCGTTGGCTGGCGCCGGCGACGGTCATCCTGCTCAGCGCAGGCCTGCTCGGCGCAGGACTGGTCTTCTGGGGCACGACGCGTAGCGGCGTCGTCCCGGATGTGCCGGTTCCTGCCGAGTAGGCGACGACCCACAACCACCTCAGACCGTCAAGCGTAACTCTCACCGGACCTGTGTGTAATAATAGTTGATTACAGGCTGCCACGAAACTCAGAGCTACGGAATAAGGTAGAGACTATGTTGACTTCAATAATCTACTGGCTATCAAGGCCGATTATCGGACTGTATGGGCGGATGCTGAAGTTGGATGTGGTTAGGCACGAGCGCTTGCCCAAAGGGCCCAAGATTGTCACACCCAACCACCCGACGACTTCCGATCCCTTCCTGGCGACCTACGCGCTGCGTGAGCCATCGGCCACGCTGGTGATCAACCACGCCTTCGATGTGCCCGGATTCGGGGCCTACCTACGGGCTTCGGGGCACATCCCTGTCGTCGAAGGGGAGGGACGGCAAGCCTTTGAGGCTGCCGAGGCACATCTTCGCAACGGGGGGACGCTCATCTTGTTCCCGGAGGGGCACCTCAGCCCACGCGAAGGTGGACTCCTTGAACCCCATACGGGAGCAGCCCGGCTGGCCTTGATGACCGGAGTACCCATTATCCCCATGGGAATCAGCGTGTCACCACGCGGACTCTGGCATATGGAGAGCGACATCGGCAACGAATGGGTTGCCAGCCGCTGGGCGCTACGCGGTCCATACGGGATCACCATCGGCCGCCCCCTCCACGTGGAGGGCAACGTCGAGGATCGCACCTTCGTGAAGATGGCCTCCAGGCGCGTCATGCAGCATATCATCGAGCTAGCCCACGAGAGCCAGGAACGCCTCCAGGCTCCCCACCTGTGGCCGTCCATACTGGAACCGCTCGTCCCGGTGCGCTGATCAGAAGACGCTCACGGCCACTATTTACGGCGGTGAGCCAGCTCCACGCGCACGTCGTCCAGCGTCAGATTCCGCGAAGCCAACAAGACGAACAGATGGTATAGGAGATCGGCGGACTCCTCAATCAGCCGTTCATCGCTCTGCCCCTTGCCCGCCAGGATGACTTCCACCGCCTCTTCGCCGACTTTCTTGAGGACCTCGTCGCCACCGGACAACAACTTCGCCGTGTAGGAGCCCGACGTCGGGTTCTCCTTTCGATCGAGAATCACCGCAAACAGCTCGTCCAGCACATCGCTCATACGCCCCCCCCAAGGTCTTTGACCCGAGTCCCCGGCCAGACGTTCAATCTGGCCAGATCTTCCGGTAGAAGCAGCTCTGCTCACCGGTATGGCAGGCAGGCCCTGTCGGCTCGACTTTCACGACTAACGTATCCGCATCGCAGTCCACCCAGATCTCGCGGACGCGCTGCACATTTCCCGACGTCTCCCCCTTGTGCCACAGCTCCTGCCGGCTGCGGCTCCAGAAGTGCGCCTCGCCGGTCTCCTGCGTAAGCCGCAGGGAGTCCGCATTCATCCACGCTACCATCAGAATCTGGCCCGTGGCGACATCCTGCAGCACCGCGGGGATCAGCCCGCGATCATCGAACTTCAGTGGGACTTCAGACACTGTTCAGTCGCCCCCTTCCCAATGACGCACCGTCACACCGTGCGCAGCCAGGTACGATTTCACCGCGCCGATCCCCAGCACCCGATCGTGGAAGAGCGACGCGGCAAGCGCCGCATCAGCCTTGCCCTCCGTCAGGACCTCGGCAAAGTGCGCCAGCGTCCCAGCGCCCCCGCTGGCGATCACCGGCACCGGCACGGCCTCAGCCACCGCTCGCGTGAGTTCGATATCGTAGCCGGCAAGCGTACCATCACCATCCATGCTCGTCAGGAGGATCTCGCCTGCACCAAGCTCCACACCACGCACACACCATTCCACAACATCCAGCCCGGTGGGGACGCGTCCCCCGTTGATGTACACTTCCCACTTCGCGGGGTCAGGCGAACAGGAGCTGTTCGCGGACACCCGCTTGGCGTCGACGGCGAGCACGATGCACTGGCTGCCGAAACGTTCTGCGCCGGCGGTGAGGATCTCCGGGGTGCGCACCGCCGCCGAGTTGATGCTGACCTTATCGGCACCCGCCAGCAGTAGGTTACGCACATCATCAATCGTTCGCACACCACCGCCGACGGTGAAAGGCATGAAGACCTCGACCGCAACCCGTCGAACTATGTCGATCATCGTCTTGCGTCCCTCGATGGTCGCGGAGATGTCTAGGAGGACCAATTCATCCGCCCCCTGGACATCATAAATGCGGGCCTGCTCAACTGGATCACCTGCATCACGCAGGTTGACGAAGTTCACACCTTTGACCACACGTCCTTCCCTGACATCGAGACAGGGGATTATCCGCTTAGCCAACATAGCGCCTCCTTGTACCTATGCCTGGGTGAGGGCGTCCGAGAGTTCGATATGGCCCTCATAAAGGGCACGTCCGATGATCACACCGGCGAGCCCCGCATCACGCACACGCTGTACATCCGACAGCGTCTTCACACCGCCCGAGGCGATAACGCGGAGACCCGTGGAGTTTGCCAACACAGTCGTCGCGTCCACGTTGACCCCACTCCCCATACCGTCACGCGAGATATCGGTGAAGATCAGCCACCTTCCGCCCATATCGGCCCAGCGCTGCGCCAATTCCTCGGCCGTGATCATCGCAGCCTCCTGCCAGCCGCGAATCTGCGCCACGCCATCGCGAGCATCGATGCCCACGGCCACCCGCTCCGGGCCGAACTGCTCCAGCGCCGTCAGCACAAAGCCCGGGTCCTCAACAAACGCAGTGCCGACCACCACCCGTGAGGCCCCCAGATCGAAGGCTTGGGTGATCGAAGCCATATCGCGGATGCCACCACCAAACTGCACGGACAGCGGTGTCTCCAGGATCCGGGTCAGAGCCTGATAGTTCTGCTTGCCCTCCTCGCCAAAGGCGCCGTCAAGGTTGACGCAGTGCAGCCAGGTCGCTCCGGCGGCTTCCCAGCGCCGCGCAACCCGCAAGGGGTCATCACTATAGCTTGTCTCGCGACCGGGATCTCCCTGCGCCAATCGCACTACCCTTCCCTGCCGCAGGTCGATTGCCGGGTAAACTGTGAACTCACTCATAGGCTGGACTTCCTCACTCTCCACCATTCGTCCCAATTCCGTGGACGAAATTACGCATGACCTGCAGACCAATGTGCTGGCTCTTCTCAGGATGGAACTGCACGCCATAGAGCTTGCCGCGCCCCACAACCGAAGCGAACGGGCCACCGTAATCCGTCGTCGCCAGAGTGTCATCCGGTGATGCCCGGCAGTAGAAGCCATGGTTGAAATACGTCCAGGGCGCTGCCGGCAACTCGGCAAGCAGTGGTGATTCGGTTACAGGCTCGACTTCATTCCAGCCTGTGTGTGGCACCTTCAGCGCGGGGTCAATGGTAAACTGCACGACACGACCGGGGAGCAGGCCCAGGCCCACATGTCCGCCCAGCTCTTCACCATACTCAAAGAGCACCTGCATGCCGACGCAGATTCCCAAGAACGGCACGCCGCCGGCCACGACCTCCTTGACCGGATCAATCAGCCTCAGCCGTGCCAGATTTTCCATACAGTCAGCAAAAGCCCCCACGCCGGGCAGCACAACCTTATCCGCACCCAAGACCACCTCTGGTGACTGCGTCAGTGTGACATCTGCCCCGACCGCCAAGAGGGCTTTGCGCACAGAGCGAACGTTGCCTGCGCCGTAGTCTATAAGCGCGATCATCAGAGCACCCCTTTTGTCGAAGGCACAGCGTCCCCACGACGGGGATCGACCTGCGTGGCACCATCCAGAGCTCGTCCAAGTGCCTTGAACAACGCCTCAGCCTTGTGGTGATCGTCACGACCGTAGAGCACACGCACGTGCACATTGGCCCGTGATGTCACCGAAAAAGACTCGAAAAAGTGCTCCCAGACCGTCACAGGGACACCGCCGACCTCAAGACCCGTCCATGCGATATCGACAACGGCATATGGACGCCCGGACAGATCCAGGGCCACAAACGCCAGCGTCTCATCCATGGTGACGTAGGCCGATGACATCCGCACAATGCCCTTGCGACTTGCCAGCGCACGATCGAAAGCAGTCCCCAAAGCCAGAGCAACATCCTCCACAGTATGGTGAAAATCGACCTCAAGATCACCTTCAGCGCGCACGGTCAGGTCAAACAGCCCATGCACCGATATATGTGTCAGCATGTGATCCAAGAACCCGATGCCGGTGGAGATCTCGTGCTTGCCGGTACCGTCCAGATCCAGCACAACCGCAATCTTGGTCTCACGCGTCTCGCGTTTCACCTCTGCTCGTCGCATCCTCTTCCTCCCTATGTCTCCCTACACCAACCGTTCCAGGGCAGCTATCACCGCGTCACTCTGCTCCGGCTTCCCCACCGTGAACCGCACGTGATCGCGCAGGCGTGGCTTACGGTAGTAGCGAATCAAAATCCCCTCCTGCTCCAAGGCCAGTTTGAGCTCTTGAGCATCACGTCCCAGTACCTGACACAGGATGAAGTTGGACTGCGAAGGGTGAGGATGCAGATAGGGAATCGACGCCAGATGAGCAGCGAAGCGACCACGCTCCTCGACGATGCGCTGGACTTTATCCTGAAGCCACGCCAGATCCTCCAGAGCCGCAATTGCCGCCGTCGACGCCGCAACCGAGACGTTGTACGGTTGTTTGATCTTCCATAGATGCGGCATCAGCGGAGTCGGGAAAGCACCATATCCGACGCGCAACCCAGCCAGGCCGGCCAACTTGCTGAAGGTGCGTAGAACAATCAGGTTGTCCCGTGATCGGACCTGACCAATGCGACTGCGCTCCATCCCCGCGAACTCCACGTAGGCCTCATCCAGCACCACCATCGCGGGCAAGGCCAGCAGTCGCTCCAAGATCTCATCCGTCACCCAACCTCCATCCGGGTTGTTGGGTGACGTGACGAAGATCAGCTTCGGACGACGTGTGTCCACTGCTTGTTCGATCCCGTTGATGTCAAGCGAATAATCTTCGAGGCGGGGGACCGACATGACCTTGGCCCCGCTTATTGCAGCATCAAACGCGTACATGCCAAAGGTCGGCGGGCAGTTCAGGATCTCGTCTCCCGGCGCCAAAAACAGCCGCATGATGAGATCCAACAGCTCATCTGCCCCCGCGCCCGCGAGCAGAAGCTCTGCAGGCACGTCGACAAACTTAGCCAGCGCCTCACGCAACGCCCGGCTCTCGGGATCCGGATAAATGCTAATATACTTCAGATCCCCCAAGGCCGCACGGACCTTGGGGGAGGGTCCATACGGGTTCTCGTTGGCGTCTAGCTTGATGATCTCCTCAGGCGCGCGGCCCAATCTCGCGGCCAGGACCTCAAGGGGGAAGATCGGCGTGTACGGCTCCATCGCGGCGATGTCCGGACGAACTAAGTCAGCAGGCTTCATATCCTTCTCCATACAATTTGGGCCAGTTGGGTGATCCTACGCGATCTCATCCCCACCGACGATTCGCCAGCGCGCCGCAGCAGCGTGAGCGGTTAGGGACTCCGCACGGGCGATGAGATCAGCATCAACGGCCAAAGCCGATGCGGTCTCCGCGGTCAATCCAATCAGGTTGATGACCTTGACGAAGTCCAGAACATTGACCGGGCCCTTGAACCGGGCCGACCCGCCAGTGGGCATAATGTGGCTGGGGCCTGCAACATAGTCACCGAGCACCTCAAACGAGTGTTCACCAAGGAAGATGCCCCCGGCGTTGCGAATCTGCGGCGCCCATGTCTCGACATCGGCCACGGAAAGGCACAGGTGTTCCGGGGCAAAAGCATCGGCCGCCGCGACCGCGGTCGCCAGGTCCGGCGTCAGCACGATCCCCCCCTGTCCGGCCAGGGAGCTCTCGATGGTATCCCTGCGCGTCAGTCGTGCCGCCTGGCGGGCGACTTCAGCCTGCACCGCCTCGGCCAACGCGCGGGACGGCGTCATCAAGATGGCCGTCGCCAGGACGTCGTGTTCCGCTTGCGCCAGTAGATCCGCGGCTACCCAGCGCGGATCGGCGGAGTCATCGGCGACGACGACCGTCTCCGTAGGCCCGTAGATGCCGTCCAGACCCACAAATCCATAGACCTGCCGCTTGGCAACGGTGGTGAAGAGCCCCCCGGCGCCAACAACCTTGTCGACACGCGGCACGCTTGCCGTTCCAAACGCCATTGCTGCAACGGCCAAAGCACCGCCAAGGATGAAAAGCCGGTCCACGCCGGCCACCTGAGCAGCCGCAAGGATCAGGGGAGATGGCTGCCCGGTCTGCCTGTCTGCCGGCGTGCACACAATCACCTCATCGACGCCGGCGACGCGTGCCGGGACGACGGCCATAAGCAAGGAGGAGGGCAGCGGCGCCGTGCCACCGGGCACATAGACGCCCACGCGCTCCAACGGCACCAGTCGCTGACCCAGCAATCCGCCCATCTCATTCGACGTCCAGTTGGGGATCGGTTGCCGGGCGTGGAAGTCGCGAATGCGTTCGGCAGCCCGTTCCGTGGCCCCACGCAGTTCAGGTGAGAGGCCATCATAGGCCTCTGCCCACGCTGACTTGGGGACCTCCAGAGCCTGCGTGGTCACACCGTCAATCCGTTCTGTCCATTCGCGCAGTGCATCGTCCCCGCGTGCGCGCACATCCGCCAGCAGACGTGCCACCGCGGCCTCAGGCGTCAAGGCCTCGCCGAAAACGCGCTTGATGCTCTCCAGCACGACCTCGGGCACATCCTCAACCGTGGACATGATGCGCCGCTTAAGGATTCCCGCAGCCGACTCAACATTCTCATAGATGGCGATCATCGCAGCCACCGCTAGTCTCCCATCTCAACAGCCCGCATCATGGCACGGATGCGATCCGGCTCTTCCTCAAAGATGTAGGTTACGGGCGTCACGACCACACCACTGCCGCCAATCGCGCGCAATTCAGCAATAGCCGGGATCAGGTCGTCGCGTCGCACCACGATCTGGACGGCGTGCCAGTTCTCACTGCTGTTCGCACTCACCACCCGGGAGATCGTGGGGCCCTGAAGGCCCCCCAGGACATCCTGTTCAAACAGCCGCTGGGCGATGAGTTCCGGCGATACGCCGCGTATATTGGCCACAACCATGACATGCTCTTGGGCCCGTAGATGCGCCTCGGCCAACTCGAGCAGCGTCCGTGCGATACTGAGGACCTCGGGACGTCTGCGCAGCGCCGCGCGATTGACGATCAGTGCAGCCTGCGACCGGAGAATGACGCCATCGTCCAATGCACGCAGCCGATTGTCCCTCAGCGTCTGTCCAGAGGAAACCAGGTCCACGATACAATCCGCATAGCCAATCTCAGGTGCTACCTCAAGGGTCCCCTCAGAGTGAACAAGGGAGAAGGGCGCGACACTATGCTCCTTGAGAAAAGCCCCAGCCAGGTTTGTGAACTTCGTGGCCACACGTAGCGGGCGGTCCCAATCAGCGACCGCGACGGCGAGATCTGCAACCGTGTGGACGTTGTCCCAGGCCTCTGGCACCGCGATCGCCAACCGGCAGGCGCCAAATCCCAGCGCCTCGTGAAGCACCAGGAGCTCCCCATTGCCCCCACCGTACTCCTTTGTCACATCAAGACCCGTTATACCGAAGTCGACGCTGCCGTCTCGCACGCTCACCACAATGTCAGTCGGGCGCTGGAGCAACACCGTCACGTTAGGCAGTGCGGGCATAGTAGCTGCATACTGGCGTGGATTAGGCTTGTACATCCGCAGACCACATGCCGCCAAAAAGGCCTCGGCACTCTCAGCCAAGCGTCCCTTGCTGGGCAAGGACAAACGGACATCGGTTCGTTCAGGCATAGTCTCCCCCTTGAATGAAAAAGCCCCCCGGTCCAATCCGGGGGGCTCTGTGTTCGTCTTGCTCAAGCCAGGCTAGGCTTCACGATGCGTGCGAAGCCACACCTCCCGCATTGGGTGGTGTCAAGATCGTATGATAATGATTGCCATAGGCAAGATTGAGTGTTTTCATTCCTGATAACAGTACCACGGTTCCATCAAGTGTCAAGCAAGAGAGGGCACCATCAGAACTTTCTTAACACCGTCGAGCCCTGACTCTATCATCTCGACACCTCTCTCAAAATCCCTCAGGGGCAGACGATGCGATATCAACTCCGACACCTTAACCTGCCCGGAGTGTAGCATCGCAACCGCCTGATAGGAGTTGCGCTTGGATGTGAAGGAGGACCGCAGTGTCAGCCCCTTCTCAAAGATGGCGAAGGCGTCCAGCGTCAGATCTGCGCCCCTCGGCGGCACACCGAAGAGCAGAATCGTGCCCCCAGGACGCGCCAACTCTGTGGATCGCGCCATCACGCCCGGTACACCGGTTGCATCGATCACGACGTCGAAGGCGTCGGACGGCATCGTCGCCAGGTCATCGACCCGGCTCGCCGCACCCAGCAATAGCGCCAGCTTCGCCCTTGCAGGCTGTCGCTCCAGCACCGTCACATCAGCCGCGCCCTGTTGTAGCGCTACCTGCAAGAGCAAAAGCCCGATCGGACCCGCACCCAGGATCGCGATGCGATCCGCCAGCCTGATCTCGGCGCGCTCGATGCCATGGATAACACAGGAGAGCGGTTCCACAAAGGCAGCGTGCTCGTATGGAAGAGATCCAATATCGAAGACCACCCTCTCCGGGGCGACTACGAACTCAGCCATGCCCCCGGGGCGCGTCACACCGACCGCTTGCCAGTTAAGACAGAAGTTCTGACGATTGTTCAGGCAAGCGTAACAATTGTCACACGCGATATTCGGCTCAACCGCGACACGGTCCCCAATCTGGAAGCGCCGCACATCCGAGCCGGTCGCGACCACCTCCCCAGCGAACTCGTGCCCGGGGATGACCGGATAGTCACCCAGGTACTCACCGCGGAAGATGTGAACATCCGTACCGCAGATGCCGCAGGCAGCCACCCGGACCAAGACCCCATCGGGACCGGGGTCCGGCACCGGGACGTCTTGTACATCGACATGATTCGGTTGGTGAATCATCAGGGCTTTCATCGACATCAGCAGGTCTCCGCCAGACTTCGCAGGCTGAGTTTGGCCTGCAGATCTGTATGGACGGAACCCGGAACCTGTGCCGTCAGCCAGGCTTCATCGGTACGTGCCTCTCGGAATGCAGCAGCAGAAGGCCGCGAACGTTTGACCACACTTCCTCCTCAGCTATTAGGAAATCGACTGCCCATCCATCCAGAAGACGGCTCAGTGCCTACATAACCAGCCGTTCGTACAACAGCTCAGGGCTCAAGTCAGGACAGACCGTTTCATGGCAAGCGATTGTCTGCGCCGCAGCCGCCGTGCCCAACCTCACGGTCTCCTCAGGCGACATCCCTTCGATTAGGCCGTAGGCAACCGCAGCCGTCAGGGCATCTCCAGCTCCCGTCACATCCACAACCTCCACAGGGAAAGGAGGAATCCTACCACTCTCCCCCGACGTTGCATAGTAAAGCCCGGCAGCACCCAGTGTGATGATGGCCAAGTCCACACCGGATTGCACCAGGCGCCGAGCAGCAGCACCGATGTCCTCATCGTCCTGCAGCTTCTGCCCCACGAGCGCCTCAGCTTCGACCAGATCAGGTGTGATTGCCACGATCTGCGGAAGATACGGATGTAGACGATGGGCCAGCAGTGCAGCCGTGGGATCCGCACACACCGGGATATCGTACTCGGAGGTAAGCCGGAACAGAGTCTGGAGCGTTCGCGCAGACAGATTCGCGTCGATGCAGACAATGTCCGCATCCCGCACTAAACTCCGCAGGCGGTGAAGGTGCCCAGGCGTGATCTCACGAATCACCGCCATGTCGTCAAAGGCCACCCAGGGCTGCTCATCGAAATGGGAAAGCGCGACATACGAACCCGTCGGATGCTCATGTGAAACAATGCATGCATCGGTGTTAATCCCCATGTCATGCAGCTGGCTCAGCAGCATATGCCCACACCAATCATCACCCACGGCTGTGATCAGGTGGACCTCAACCGAAAGGCGCGCCAGGTTCTCCGCAATGTTGCGGGCCGCACCACCCCATCCCCAACGGATCAGACCAGGATTGGAGCGCGCAGGTTCGATTACGACAGTGCGAGGTCGCACACTGAGATCCAGACCGGCGGCGCCCACCACCAACGCGCGATGCTCTGCGTAACTCATTCTGCACCCCCTCCCTGATCAACAGCCGCGGTGTGCCTATCAAACCTGATCCGGCATCATCATCGCAACATGCCCAAAGCCCACTTCAGCCTGCAGTTCCGTCAAACGCCGCATCCACCGGATGATATCTTGACAACCTGCAATTCAAGAAGACGGACAGGAGCCAGTTCCCTACGCAGATACCCCGAGCACAGGGGAACCGCGCCCTACCCGGGTTGTGGGCCGGCCGGGATCTCAGCGGTGGGGGAAGACTGGGGATCCTGCGGAGTGGTGGTGGCAATACGCACAAGGTCCTCAGCCTGTGAGATAAATAGACGTTGTCGCTCAGGGCCCTGATCCGACACAGCCGCATACAACACCTTGAGAAAACTGGCGATGATCAACTGCGAAGGCACCTCAGCCTCGTCGCTGATGAGTCCCTGTACCTCCTCAAGCATTCTATTGACGAACCTCACTTGGGCCTCTACACGCGCATCTTTTGCCAGCTGCTCAAGGTCTGTGCCCGGCTCCATCGGATACACGTCGATGTTCTTCTGCAGCTTAGCCTGCCAGAACTCAAGCCACTGGCGTGAGATCGCCTCCTCGGCAGGACGTACCATCCCGAGCTCTATCCGCTCCACAATGACTCCCCGCTCAGCACCCTTGTCGCGCACAATCCTCTCGATTTCGACCTCGAACTCAAGCAAGAGCTTCGGAGCCGGCACATCGTCCTCCTCAAGCCAGTACCGCGGGTTCAGAAACTCATCTAGACGGTATTGCTCCAGCACATCTCTCACAGCGCTATCCAGTACGCCCATCGACATACCGGTCACCCAGTCCGAGACACGGTCCCGCCCCTCATGCTTACGCACAGACTTGGACGTCGTGACCTTGAGAACTGCCCCTTCCGAATACCCAAAGGGTGGCATTGCCCCCTCAAACGCCTCCTGCCGAGACGATGCAATTCGGCAAACGATGCTGGCTTGACAAGAGGCAGGGATACCGTCGCGCGTCACGAACTTGACCGTCACCGTGCGGCGCTGAGGACGCATATCCACCACGTCCCAAACCCTCTCGAACGCCCGCAAATCATGGACACCTGGGCCCAGGATGCGACTGAGCTTACCCAAGCGGCTGGTCACGACCACGTTATTATGGTCTACATTGAGCTTCGCCGGGCCTCCCACCTTGTGGACAACTGGGGGGCCGTCAAGATCCACCTGTCCGCCCTGCACACTCAGAGTCACGCCCCGGGCCGCATAGGGAATCAACCCGGACAACAGACGACTCGTCAATGCCTCAGCATCACCCACACTCAAGTCATGCAGCGCCTGCGTGTACTGGCGTAGCACGCGCGGCACGTGATAGAAGGCGACGAGAACGGCAATGCCGAATCCTGCGAGAAGGATCAAGTAGTCGATGCGCTGGGAAGACCCCAGCAACTGGTGCCCATCACTCCAGAGCACGATCGGCAGGGTCGCCGCATAGACCACAAAGAGCACGCCGATCACCAAGGCCACGAGAGTTCTGCGTAGATTCACGGGTTCTCCCCTCCGCCGGCATCCCTCTCGATATTCTTGAAGACCTTCTCCAACGCCGGAAGCGCCGATTCAGGCAGCATACGCTGCACCTCTGAGCTACGCGCCATTCCAATAAGGCGATCGAGGACGTGATAGGCAACCAGCTCACGCTTGGCAGCACCATCAACGTCCTTGAGCCGCGTGCTCATCTCAGCAATCAGCCCCGAGGTCATCTTGCTGTCCGCATCTTGCCGCATCTTGCCCAGTGCCGCGACACGTTTGCGCTCAATGCTCTCCTGCCAATCCATCACCTTGGCCATGAAGCGCGACTTCCACGCTTCCACCCGCTGCTCAGTGATGGCCCGGCTGACAGGCTCGATCGAACCGCTTACCCCACCGCCGGCAATCTCCAAGCCGCGCGGCGCCAGGGCTTGCTGAACCGACCGGCGCACAGTCTTGCCGATCGTCTGCCGGCACAAGCGATCCCCAAGCTGACGATCCTTGGACAGCCCCAAGGAGGTCTCAACGAGCCTGTGAGTCTTCAACAGCTCGTATTGTGGATCTCGCGGAACGCGTGCCGCCTTTGCATCAGTGATGCCGCCATAGAGTTGGTCCAGACTATAGAAGGAAACAGCCTGTTCCAGCTTATGTGCCGATAGCTTGATGGGGAGATCCTCCCAAGGGTGTGCCGTGTGCGCATCCACGGGACTCCGTCCCGAGGGATCCACTTCTTCAGCAAACAGCGCCTGCAGCACATCTCGCTGTGCCCGATATGGCCAGGGCACCCCAAGCGAGATCTGGCGGCTGCCTCGCTGAATCCGGAACGCTGCGGAAATGGGAACACGCACCTCAATCCCATCACGCGTAATCGCACTCACCGTGGCAGATCGCGTCTGGTCTCGCAGATCAACAACCCTGAACGGGATTTCGCCTCTCTGTGTCAGGACGGCCCCCGGGCCGGCAACCCGGGTGATCCGAGATCCCATTTTGAGAACAACCACGTTCTCAGGCTCGGTCACCAGCAGGCCTGGACCGATGCCACGACCGGCATTCCCGTCAATCCGCCTGCGTACTTTGCCGTCCTCCACAAACCAGGTCGTCTTGGGAACTGAGGAGAAGAAACCCAATACCAGCGACAATGCTACGCGCAAAGGCGCGTCGACGTCATCGTTCATCGGCACCACAGCGGGTGCCCAGATGATCAAGAGCCAGACCGAGACAGTTGTTGGTGTGATTGATGAGAGGCAGAAGAGCCCGAATTTGGCATACGAGATCTCGGGTTGGATCAGAGCAGCCAGAAGGACCAAAGCTGTGAAAAGCAGAATCGATCCGGCCGTCAGAATCAAGGCCGGGCGATTCGCCGACTGCCCGTATGACGTGAAGACCCCACTGAAGAGCAGGAACAGGCTGAGGCAACATAGAGGCAGCAGGAAAGACAACGATAGCACGAACAGGGGAGACAGGTCCAGGAGGCCGATCCACAGCACCCCGGGGAAGATCCACAGCGTCGGTCCCCACACCCGAAAGAGTGCCATCCACGGCTCGCTCCCTGGAGACGCACGAAGACTGCTTGAAGTAGGGTGATGCCCCCGCAGATATCTGTTTAGGAGATAGGTTCCCGTCAAGTAGAAGACCAGCAACCCCACGCGCACAGCCGCCATCCATCTCCTCCTTAAGAGATCACCATACAGAACCACTGTAGCACACTACAGCGAAAAGGAGAAACCGCCGGGCAACCCGGGATGTGGCCCAGACAGATGACCCCGCGGTCAAACCGAAGTGGTGCCCGATAGCGGCATCCACCGGTTTCTGCTGGGTGCGTTCCATCTTCGGGGCAGAGACAAGTTTGGAATCGGCACAAACTGAAGGCCGTTAGCAGTCGTGGCTTTGTAGCACCCACTAGACTGGGCATCGTCGGGGCCAAGACTGCCAAGGAGTGTTTCAGAGTGGGCCGGAGACAATCTTGTGGTCCAGCAACAAGCCTTTCCTATCCATTCACCCCCCATTCTGAAGCACGCCCAGTTTGCACTCCCAGCATTGTCAACGCCCTGAAAGCGGGTAGAATCCCGAGTTAACTTCAGATAGACTAGGCCTGCAATCTACTCAAGGATATTCAGCCTGACCCACAGCAGTCATTCATAGCCTACTTAGCAATCAAGGATCACTCGACCATAGGTATGAAGTATCACGACGTCTTGCGCTACCTCTATGGGCTCGTAGACTATGAGAAACGCCGTATCGAGCGTTACTCAGCCCGCGTTTTCAAGATTGAGCGCGTCATACAGCTTCTTGAAAAACTGGGTAACCCGCATCAAGCGTATCCAACGTTACATATCGCGGGAACCAAGGGCAAGGGCTCTGTGTCCGCAATGATGGCGAGCATTGCCCGTGCCGGGGGGCTGCATACGGGGCTGTATGTCTCGCCCCATCTACACACGTACCGGGAACGCATCCAGGTCGACGGGACACCGATCTCACGATCCGCTATAGCCGAGTTGGTCGAGGAAATCCAGCCGGTCGTGGAGACAGTTGCTGGATTGACCACATTTGAGGTGACCACGGCTTTGGCGTTCCTGCACTTCCTGAGAGCGGATGTCGATCTGGCCGTGATGGAGGTTGGGCTGGGCGGCAGGCTAGATGCCACGAACGTGATCACTCCTGAGGTCAGCCTTATCACCTCGCTGAGTCTGGACCATACCTACCTGCTTGGCGATACACTGGCGGAAATCGCTTTTGAAAAAGCCGGCATCATCAAGCCAGGCATACCCGTTGTGACATCACCGCAGAAGCCGGACGCGCTTCAAGTTCTACGGCGTGTTGCCGAAGAGCGAGGAGCACCGTTGACCATCGTGGGCCAAGACGTGACCTGGGAACCCGTTTCCCGATCACGCAGCCACCAGACGCTGCGGATCAACCATACGGCAGCCCCATCGCCGTTTGATGGCGACTACGAACTTGCGCTGCTTGGCGAATTCCAGCTGGAGAACGCCACCACGGCCGTCGCCGCATCAGCAGTCCTGCAGGCAAACGGCCATCCGTGGGCTACGCCGGAGGCTGTGCACAAGGGCCTGGAGACCGTGAGCTGGCCTGGACGTATGGAGATATTGAATGAGAACCCGCGACTCATTGTAGACTGCGCCCACAACCCCTATTCAGCCCAAGTATTGGCTAGATCGCTGAAACTGTGGTTCCCCGACACCTCGTGGATCCTGCTATATGGGGCCTCCAATGACAAGGACATCACTGGCATGCTTAGGGCACTGCTGCCCATCTGCGAGCACGTGATCGTTACGCGTTCCTATCACCCCCGCGCAGCGGCCCCCTACGTATTGGCCGATATCTGTGCCGACCTTGGCAAGGGTGCCGAGATCGCTGTGAATCCCCAACGTGGTCTGGAGCAGGCGTGTCGTAGGCTGCAACCCGGTTGGGGCATCATCGCCACAGGCTCGATCTTCCTCGTAGCTGACACTCGCGAGGCCTGGGCCAAGGATGCGCATCTTGATCTCCCGAAGGGAGATTGGGTCGACGAACCCTGGGAGTAGACTATGGGCTGGGACAAACTACCACTGACACCTGAGGACTTCTTCGGAGAAGCTTTCGACACAGGAACTGGCGGAGAAGGCCCCTTCGAGGCGGTCATCCTTCCCCTGCAGGAGCTGGTGGTCTATCCGCAGATGGTGACACCCCTTTTTGTCGGACAAGATGAATCCCTGCAAGCACTGTCCGTCGCGGTCCAGGAAGACTGGCCCGTCGTCGTCGTAGCGCAACAGAACAGGAACACAGAAAGTTACCCGGCCGGTGCAGATCTCTACGCTATCGGAACAGAGGTCGTGATCGCCCGCTCAATTCGACTACCTGATGGCACCACCAGCGCTATCGCTCAGGGCGTGGGTCGAGTCAAGATTCTGGATTACATTCAGGAACGCCCCTACTTGATCGCCAGCGTCGAAATGCTTCCGGAACCCTCTGAGGAAGGCGCGCTTACGGAAGCACTCGTGCGTGCGGTTCTGACGATGTTTGAGAAGGTGGTCCAGCTCAACCAGGCATTACCCGAGGAGGCCTACGTCTATGCGATGAACGTGGCCGCTCCCGGGCAATTAGCCGACGTTATTGCACAGATCGTCAACTTACCAACAGAAGCCAGACAAGCTCTCCTCGCAACACAGGATGTCACCGAGCGACTTCAGAGCATCAGCGCACACCTGGCTCGAGAGCTCGACGTCTTGGAACTTGAGAATCAGATCCAGACAACGGTACAGGAGGAGGTCGACAAGAGCCAACGCGAGTACTTCCTGCGGGAGCAGATGCGCGCGATCCAGCAGGAGCTGGGAGAAGGTGACGCCTTCACCCAGGACGTCCTCACAATCCGCGAGCAACTGGCGACCGCAGACTTCCCTGATCACGTCCGTGAACGAGCGGAAGCCGAACTGAAACGCCTATCAATGATGCCGGCGATGGCGCCGGAGGTCGGGATCATCCGCACCTACCTGGATTGGCTGCTCAATCTTCCCTGGGACAAGGCCAGCGAAGACAACCTCGATATAGCACATGCTGCTAACATCCTCGAATCCCAACACTACGGTTTGCCGAAAGCCAAGCAGAGGATCCTTGAGTACATCGCCGTGAGAAAGATGGCGCCACAGGCCCAGCAGGGCACCATTCTCTGCTTTGTGGGAGCGCCTGGTACAGGCAAGACATCGCTCGGACGTTCCATCGCGGATGCGTTAGGCCGTGAGTTCGTCCGCATCTCACTGGGCGGCGTCCGTGACGAAGCGGAAATCCGGGGACATCGGCGCACGTATATCGGGGCGATGCCTGGGCGGATCCTGCAGACGATTCGCCGCGCCGGAACAGTAAATCCGGTCTTCATGCTCGATGAAGTGGACAAAATGGGGATGGATTTCCGCGGGGATCCATCTTCTGCGCTGCTGGAGGTATTGGATCCTGAGCAGAATAACACCTTCTCCGACCACTACATTGAGATACCGTATGATCTCTCCAAAGTGCTGTTCATCGCTACGGCAAACGTACTGAACACGATTCCACCGGCGCTGGAAGACCGGATGGAAGTTATCGAGTTCCCTGGCTATACTGAGCTTGAGAAGATCGGAATCGCCCGGCGCTTCCTTATTCCTCGCCAGATCGAGAAAGTCGGTCTCTCTGCTCATCCCCCCACCTTCCCTACCAACACCCTGCACACGCTGATACGCCAATACACATATGAGGCCGGGGTTCGAAATCTGGACCGGGAGATTGGGAGCATCTGCCGCAAGGCAACCCGTCGCCTGGCTGAGGACAAGAGCCCCATCCACACGATCACAACGAAATCAGTGACACGCTATCTTGGCCCACCGCGGTTCCAGGAGGAGCATCTGGAAACCCACCACACGGTGGGCGTCGCCATGGGACTGGCATGGACATCCAACGGCGGGGATTTGCTCCCGGTCGAGGTGGCCTTGATGCCGGGCAAAGGCATCCTCACGCTCACAGGACACCTGGGGGACGTGATGCAGGAATCCGCGCAAGCCGCACTGACCTACTTGAGATCGCAGGCAGAAGCGTGGAACATCAGTCCGGAGAAGTTTGATAAGACAGATATCCATATTCATTTTCCGGAGGGTGGTATACCCAAAGACGGGCCATCCGGCGGCATCACCATCGCCACAGCACTCTTTTCAGCCTTCTCGGAACAGCCAGTGCGCCGCGACGTAGCGATGACGGGGGAGATCACACTGCGGGGGCGAGTTCTAGCCATCGGTGGACTCAAAGAGAAACTACTGGCCGCCCATCGGGCCGGCGTGCAGACAGTCGTACTGCCTACGCGCAATAAGAAGGACATACAGGACATTCCCAAAGAAGTCCTGAATGGCGTTGAATTGGCCTTTGTCGAGACTATGGACGAGGTCCTGGAATCCGCGCTCGTTCCATCGTCTGCAGAAGTCTAGGAACTCGCTGAAGAGCAGTGAGGCGCCCTTTTCGGGGCGCCTCACTGTGTTTTTGGTTACGTCTAGTACATCGGTTTCAAGACACCGTAGTCGCCATCCTCACGCCGGTACACCACGCTGAGCCGTCCATCAGCGGCGTCGACGAACAGGAAGAATTGGTGCCCGAGCAGTTCCATCTGCTCAACTGCTTCGCCGGACAGAATTGAGCTAACCTCAAACTCCTTCACCCGAGCAATGCTGGGCATGTCCTCCAACAACAGTTCATCGTCCTCCAAGTCCGAGACATCCGCCGACACAACCGGCTCTGGGACACGTCGCATCGTTCGACGTCGCCCCTTATAGCGCTCCACACGGCGAGCCATCTTATCCATCACCAAGTCAACAGCCGCAAAGATATCGGCAGCCCGTTCCTCAGCACGTAGAATCGCTTTGGGGACATAAATGGTGATCTGCGCAACCATGCGTCGAGAACTATCCCTTGCATTGCTTTCGGAGAGATCAACACGGATGCTGTCAAGATTCGGCAGGTACCGCTGGAGCTTGGAGGTCTTGTCTTCAACGTGATCACGCAAGCGATCGGTCAACTCCAGGTTCCGAGAGTAGATCTGTAGCATTTCCATAGGTGAATCCTCCTTAGTGTTAGGATTGGAGCTAGAGGGCGTGTGCCAAGGTAAATGCGCTCACGGCTCTAGCCCCCTGGGCTATCAACGCCACAGCACAAGCATCCAATGTGGCGCCTGTCGTCGCCACATCGTCCAACAGAGTGATACGTAGTCCGGATAGATCACGCGCATCCGAGCATGCAAAGGCATCCCGCACATTGTCCCAGCGCTCCTGTCTCCCCAGATGCGTCTGAGAGGCCGTCGCCCTTGTCCTGAATAGTATAGTCTCATCTATCGGCACTTCAACTCGGGTCGAGAGTGCTCGTGCCAGCAGGATGGACTGGTTATAACCGCGACGTGCCTCACGGTCGCTGAAGAGCGGCACCGGTACAAGCAGATCACTGCTGAGCCCCCAACAACGCCAAGCCTCAGCCATACGTCTAGACAAGGGATCGACAACCTGGACGCCCCCGCGATACTTCAGCACGTGGATGGCATCACGGATAGCGTCCTGGAACAGAAACACTGACGTGATCGGCGCGGCGCGCAGCGGAGAGGTACGACAACGCGGACAAAGCCCTGGTCCTTCCCACGCATCACCGCAACGCGGGCATACGGGGCGATCAGCAAAAGAGATCTGCTCTGCACAGCCATCGCAAAGCCAGATTTCGACCTTGCCGCAGACAACGCAGCAGGGCGGGAGAACCAGATCCAACAAGAGACGATAGAGTCGCCTGACGGCAATTGTCGTCCGCTTCACCCCAACACCTAACCTGTGCAAGGAGGCTATCGCGAGCCGGAACAACAGCTTGCGGGCATCTACCCGCCGAACATACCCGATTCTTTGATCAACAGAATCGCCGGCCCCAGAAGCACAATCAAGATTGTCGGAAAGATGAGAAATACCAGCGGCAGCATCATCTTGACCGGTGCCTGGCGGGCCTTTTCCTCAGCGCGCTGTCGCCGCTTCATACGCATAGTGTCAGACTGGATCCGCATCACCTTGGCTATGCTGACACCCAACTGATCAGCCTGGATAATCGCAGCGACAAACGTCGTCATGTCGGCGACATCCATGCTCGCAGCCATATTGCGCAGTGCCTCGCGACGCAGTTTACCCAACTGCATCTCCTGAACGGTGCGCTGAAAAGCGCGACTCAGCTCATTGTCCCACTTCTCCGCCACCTTCTGCATGGAGGCGTCAAACCCAAGGCCGGCCTCAACACAGATAGTCAGGAGATCCAGAGCATCAGGGAGTGCTTTGAGGATCTCCTCCTGCCGTGCCGAGATCTTGGAGCCCAGCCATGTGCCGGGAAGAAGATATCCCATCATAAAGGCAACGAGGACCATCAGCAACCGCTGGCCAAAGGGAATGTCAGAAGCAAAGACCACCAGCAGCGAGCCCATGCCCAGCAGCAGCGCCGCCCCCACACGATAGCCGAGGAACTGCGCGGCCTTGACCTTGTGTCCGATGCCGGCAAGCGCCAACTTGTGTCGGGTTGATTCAAGCGTGTTAGCCGGCGTGAATCGCTGTGCCACCTTGCTCAAGGCTTCGACCATCGGGACTATCACGCGTTGGCTAAACGGCTGTGAGAGCTCCAACTCCTCAAGCGTCACCGATTGCCCCAAAGCAGCCAGCTCATTGAGCCGGTCTTCCACGCTTTGTGTGGAGCCACGGCTGCGCATAGCAATCAAAACAACGACCCCGACAGCGCCTAGGAGCCCAGCAATGATCAGTACGCCCCCCATCGTGTCCTCCTCAGACCTCTATGCTCACTATCTTGTCGATCACGATGTATCCCACCACAATCATCACAACGGACACGCCCAACATCATCCAACCGCACGGATCAGTAAAGAGTGGGGCCATAAACTCAGGATTGATCAAGGAGATCACGCCGGTCAGGACAACCGGCAGGAACGTGATCAGCAAGCCTGTAGCACGACCCTGTGACGTCAGGATCTTGATCTCTCCCTTGATCCGGACGCGCTCGCGAATGGTGAAGCTGATCGCATCCAAGACCTCAGCCAAGTTACCACCGACTTCGCGCTGTACACTCATGGCTGTGATAAGCAAATCCAGATCCGGGCTGGGCATACGCCGAAGCAAGTTGGCCATAGCCGCATCAAATGAGACGCCCAGTTGGAGCTCAAGAACGACGCGACCATACTCCTCCGAAATCGGAGGCGGCATTTCGTTGGAAATCACCTCTAGGGCCTGCATTGTGGAATAACCAGCGCGTAAGGAGTTGACCATCAGATTGAGCGAATCACTCAGCAGGTCGTTGAAGTCCTTAAGACGTTTGCTTTCCCGCGAGCCGAGATAAATCCGAGGAATGAAGAAACCCGCGATGACACCAACGGGGATGAAAACGTAGCGCTTGATAGCAAACGCAACCAGACCAAGGACTAGCGACGCAAGCATCGTCAGAACCAGAAACTCACCGACCGTCCATTTGAGGTTTGCCCGAGCCAGTTGTGTTGACAGGTTAGCCGCAAAACCGCGTCCCGCAACGGCTCGATCAACGACAGTACTGACAAAGCCGGGTCCACCTTGCTGCTCCGATGGCGTATCGGAAACGGCAACCGCCTGGTTTCCTAGCCGTTCTTCGACCAGAGCCTGACCAGTGGGTGCTCTGGACAGGCCAAACACCAGGAGGATAACGGCTACCAGCAGTATCGCGCCGACTAAGATAATGAAACCCATACTGATCAACCTCCTCCCAGCCAAGCCCACTCCGGCCGCCGGACTGGCTGATAATGCGGACTCGGGTCAGTAACGCAATCGCTGAGCAACACCGAAGATGGACGGAGGCAGATGGATACCGGCCTGCTCAATACGGTCCATGAACTTCGGGCGAAGCCCGGTCGGGCGAAGCCGGCCAATGACCTTGTTATTCTCAAAGCCGGTCTGCTCGAATTTGAAGATATCTGCCATCGTGATCACATCGCCCTCCATACCTTGTACCTCGGTGATGGAGATCACACGCCGAGACCCATCCCGCATGCGCGACAGCTGAACGATCATGTCGATAGCGGCCGCCACTTGCTCCCGGATGGCGCGGTGAGGCAACTCCATACCGGACATGAGCACCATCGTCTCCAGACGGGAGAGCGCATCGCGCGTGTTGTTCGCATGCAACGTCGTCATACTGCCTTCGTGCCCGGTGTTCATAGCCTGCAACATATCCAAGGCCTCACCACCACGACACTCACCGACGACAATCCGGTCGGGGCGCATTCGCAATGAGTTGATTACCAGGTCACGAATAGCAATCTCACCCTTACCCTCAACGTTGGCGGGACGTGACTCCAGCGTGACAACGTGTTCCTGACGAAGCTGTAGCTCCGCAGCATTCTCGATCGTGATAACGCGTTCGTCTGCCGGAATATAGCTCGAGAGGATGTTCAGGAACGTCGTCTTGCCTGTACCAGTGCCCCCTGAGATCACCACGTTGACTGCCCCGACAACGCATGCCCTGAGGAACTCAATGGACTCCTCCGTTACCGTGCCAAAGCGAATCAGATCTTCCACAGTCAGCGGCCTCTTGAAGAACTTGCGGATCGTCAGAATCGGGCCCTGCAGAGAAATTGGAGGGATAACGGCATTCACACGTGAGCCATCCTTGAGCCGAGCATCCACAGTGGGGCTGCTCTCGTCAATGCGTCGCCCCAGGGGTGCCACAATGCGCTCAATAATGCGCATCAAATGCTCATCTGACTCAAACGAGACATTCACGCGCAGAAGCTTGCCGCCGCGCTCGATAAAGATCTTCTTGGGCCCATTGACCATGATCTCACTGATGGACTCATCTGCCAACAGCGGCTCCAGCGGCCCCAAGCCCAGTATCTCAGCCACAATCTGCTCGAAGAGCGCGTCCCTTTCCCGCCGCCCCAGAATGATGCTCTCCTCCTGGAGAATTGCATCGTACATCTCCTTGATCGTGCCACGCACCTCATCCATCCGAGATACATCCATCGCGGGATCCAACTCCGCGATCAGCCGGTTCTGGACTCGGTTCTTGAGATCCATATAAGCATCACGAGCCTGTGGCACTGGGCGACGTTGTACAGCGCGGTCCGAAGCAGTCGAAGGCTGGGGAGAGGACGAACTCTTCCGGCGCCCATCCGAAGCGCCTCCTGGTTTCTTTTCAATCCTGCGTAAGAGCGACATGCCTCACCTCATTGAATCCTGCTAATCCGGCGCCAGAGACTAAAGCAGACGGCCTAGACCGGAGCGGCGTGGTGTCTCGACCTCCGGCCGCTCTTCCTCTGTTACCACGTGAACCCGTTCGTGAATCGTATTGGCCAACTCCAGAATGCCCTGCCCCAGCGCGGTCCGAGCACCCTTGACCATCACCGGTTCACCAAGGTTGGCAGCGCGCAGTGCCGTGCGCTCGTCCAATGGCACGTGGGCAAGCGCCGGCATCATCGCACGCTCTATCGCTTCCGGCTGAATACCCATCCGCTTACGGTCCACGCTGTTGATGACCAGACCAACTCTGTCAAAGCCATAATCAAGCTTTCGCAACAGGTCTATATACATCCGGGCACCACGAATTTCAGGGATCACCGGGCGCGTCACGACCAGCAGCAGGTCCGTCATGTCCATCACAGCCAGCAGGATCTCGTCCACTTGATGGGCCGTATCGATGATAACGTAATCAAAGAGCGGACAAGCAAACTGAAGAATGGACCGGAGGGTTGCGTTGGCGCCACTCTCCTCCGTGCCGGACTCCCGGAATATCTCCGCCTCTTCCGGTGAACTCGGTGCTACCAGCACCCTTACACCCGAGCTATGTGTCACCAGGATCGTCTCAAGCAGATCTGGATCCAGGTCACCGACGTGCGGAACCAAATCCGCCAGCGTACGTGATGGCTGCAGCTTCATGAAAATCGACACATCACCGAACTGCAGGTTAGCATCTACCAAGCAGATCCGGGCCTCGGGTCCCAAGATCGACTGCAAAGCGACCGCCACGTTCACTGCCAGAGTCGTGCATCCTGTTCCGCCTTTGGGACTGTAGAACGTGATGACTTTGGCGTCCATCACCCCAGAGGCGGCAGCCTGTGCCTGCTGCTCGTCCTGCTGGGACAATGGACGCAACATCCCAGTGCCCATCTTCTGTTTCAGCCTGAAGGCACGATGAATTGCGTCCATTAACTCATCGGCACCAGGCGGTTTCGTCAAGTAATCACGTGCCCCGGCCATCATGGCGCGACGAAGGTAATCCGTCTCGCCCTGAACCGAAAGCATAATCACCTGAACCGATGGGACAATCTCGATAATCTTCCCGGTGGCAGCGATGCCGTCCATTCCAGGAAGGTTGATGTCCATCAAGATGATGTCCGGGTAGGCTTCCGCAACAATACCAATAGCTTCCTCACCCGAGGCCGCCATTGCCACCACGTCGATATCAGGATCGAACGAGAGCAGTTTTCGCAACTGCTCTCGTGTCTCAGCGATATCGTCTACGATCAATACCTTTATTCGATCCGGCATACCTGGCTCTATTCTCCTTGCCCTTACTCCTGCGGTACCTCAGTCGGTTCAGGGAGCACCTCTAGAGGAGGATGAACCTGTACGGGGGCCACAGCGTCGGCGGGCATCGAGTCGGGTAGCTGATACTTGTCCAGAATGTAACGGAACCAGATCGGTTGAGTCTGCATCAGCGTGCCCTTCACGCCGGCCGGTCTCAGCACCAGATCCAGATCTGCTCCCATTTCGTGGAGGTACTTGAGCACCAAAGCATCCTCACGCGTCACCAACAACGTCACGAGTTCAATCTCCCGGACCTCATCGGCTATGGGCACAGGCGTTGGCGCAGCCGCAGCCCCGCCCGCCAAGGGTGCCAAGCCACCCTCGCCCCCAACACCAGATTCCAGGCCTGACGGATCGCCGGCCTCAGCGTCCTGATCCCATAACCCAACATGCCAGACCACCGCGTCCTGAACTGTCATCTGAACGAGCAACGCAGGATTCACGGCGGGTTGGGAATCCACCGGGTAGATGGCTGCCCATTGACCATTAGGTAGAAGTTCAAAGTCACCGTACTGACTAGACTGAGCAGCCTCGCCCTCCGCTCCACTGAGAAGGTAAGTGAACTGCTTCACTCCACCGTCCAGGAAGTCCGTGTACACAGGCTCGATATGCAAAGCGGCAAGCACATCAACACGATCTCCTGGCTGCACAGCCCACCCGATAGCCCCCTGAGTGTCAAAGGGGATGGCATAGGCAACTCTGTCCTCTGGCTCAAACAGAGCTGCTGCAGAGCCATTGACCGCAAGCATGCCCCCTGGGCGCCCGACCATATCGGGCATAACCGGCATACCACGGGGAATTTCCATCCGGGCGAACTTGCCGTCGACCTCTTCCAGGGAGGCATAGTACTCGTAAGGCAAATTGGCGTTCGGCCACTCCTGCAGCGAGATCGCGTTATCAGAAACACTGATCGGCATGCCGCGAGGAATGTTCTGTATGGCCACGACAATCTCAGTCGTAGCCACCTGCTGAAGTTCCGGAGTCGCCTCCAGATCAGAGTCCGGCCCACTTCCGGGGGCCATCATATTGAGGTAGAAGTAGACCGCGCCGGCCGCGACAGCCAGGACGATCAATACCAACGCAATAATGACCAGACTTCTGTTACCGCGCATAGGAGCCTCCTTACTGAACCAGGACGTGATCGCTGATAATTATGGCCAGAGTCCTTCAAGAAGCCGAACTCAGAGCTAATGGTATGTGCACGCTCTAGTTCCATTATAACCTATTTTTAACAAAACAGCGACTGGAGTATGCAGATATAAGAATCAACGGGGGGAAGTAGTCCATGACACGGATATCAGGTTAGCATTGTGGCAGAGCATGCCATTCCCCCCCTTGCTATCATGCATCATTCTATCACAGCTGAAATTCCAGCACAACTAAGGATCAATATCGCTTACGTTACAGATTGACGGGTAGACATGTCTCAGTAGAATTGGCTCATGAACACCACGTTAGGTTTTAGCCTGAATGAAGTCGGAGTAGATCTGGGCACGCTCGTAGAGGGAACCTTCCTCACGAGAACGAACCGATTCCGTGTCGAGGTCCGCGTCGGCCACCAAGTGACTTCCGCGCATCTGGCAAACCCAGGACGGCTGGAGGAATTGCTGATTCCCAACCGTACCGTGTGGCTGAAGCGCGCCGACCGGCCACATCGAAAAACCGACTACGATCTAGCCCTGATCGAGTATGGCGAGATACTGGTCTCCCTGAATTCGCATCTCCCAAATGCGCTGCTGGCCCAAGCCCTGCGTGGCGGACACCTACCGTGGGTTGACAGAGACGCAGTAGTCCGGACCGAAGCACGTCTCGGCGCGAGCCGTCTTGATTTTCTACTACTCGGCCAGGACAACCGGCAATGGTGGATAGAGGCCAAATCCGTTACCTTGGTCGAAGGACATCTGGCAAAGTTCCCGGATGCCCCCACCCGCCGAGGACGTCGGCACATTCACGAACTCATCTCCGCAGTCCACCAGGGAGACCAAGCCTCGGTCATCTTCGTCGTGCAGCGCAGCGACGCCGAACGTTTCACCCCCAACGACAGAACCGATCCGGACTTCGCCGACGCACTGCGCGCTGCCGCAGAGGTGGGCGTGCAGATACGCGCGATACGCTGCAAGGTTACCCCCAATCATATCAGCTTGGACCGGGCGATTCCTGTGTCTCTTGACCGTCCAACACGCCACAGCTATAATCACAGCCGAAGCCTCAGCTAGAGGAGACACCACCGGAGGAGAAGCAACCGGATGAAAGGCATCTTCGAAAGCCTGCGCAGAACCCGCACCAGCGTCTTTGGTCAGATCGTCAGTCTACTTGGAGCTGGTGATATTGACGAAGAGACCTGGGAAGACATGGAAGCTCTTCTGATTCAAGGGGACGTCGGCGTCGAGACTGCACTTGCACTTGTGGAGCGACTACAGCAGAGAGTTGACAAAGAGGGCATCTACCGAACCCAGGGTCTGGAGCGGATTCTGCGCGAGGAAATACTCGCCTTGCTCCCCGAAGCCGAGCCACTGAACCTGGATTGGCCGCTGGTCGTCGTGCTGATCGTAGGCGTCAATGGATCGGGCAAGACAACGAGCATCGGGAAGCTCGCCTATCAGTTCAAGGCACAGGGCAAGAAAGTGGTTCTGGCTGCCGCGGACACATTCCGTGCGGCGGCAATGGACCAACTCAAGATATGGGGGCAGCGCGCTGGCGTTCCGGTCATTGCCGGTCCACAGCAAGGGGACCCCAGTGCGGTAACCTTTGACGCCATGGAGTACGCGCAGGCTCACAAGGCAGATGTCCTGATCGTTGACACAGCAGGACGCCTGCACACCCAGCACAACCTGATGGCAGAGCTGGAGAAGATCCAACGGGTCATCTCCAAACGCATCGCCTGGGCTCCGCACGAGACGCTGCTCGTGCTAGACGCCGCCACCGGTCAGAATGGGCTGATTCAGGCCCAGCAATTCCTTGCAGTTGTTAAGGTCAGTGGCATCGTCCTGGCCAAACTGGACGGCAGTTCCAAAGGGGGCATGGTATTGTCCATCGGCCACCAGTTACATCTCCCGGTTCGCTTTGTAGGAACAGGGGAGAGAATCGAAGACCTGGCCCTATTTGACCGTCAGGCGTTTGTGAACGGTCTGTTGGGCAGTGGCTGAGACGCCGGCCCGAGTTGGAAAAGACACAAGCACAAAGAGGATCACTATGAGCGAACTATCAAATCGTCTGGAAAAACTGGCTGAGCGGATTGAGTCGATCTGGAGCCGTCTTTGACTTATCCGCACGGATGACAGAACTTGAGGAACTGGAGAGACGGAGCGCTGATCCGGCTCTCTGGAACAATCCGAAAAACGCCCGAGAGCTGATGCAGCGACTTTCGGCGCTGCAAGAGGACATCGGGTACTGGACACACCTACGACAGCAAGTAGCCGACGCCATCGAGCTTGAGGGCCTGGGTGATGATGATCTTGGTCCAGAATTGGTAGACGAGGCCAGCCACTTGGAATCGGAGTTAGGCCAGGCGGAGTTCAGGCTGATGTTGTCGGGCCCGTACGACCGGGGCAATGCGATTCTCGCGCTCCATGCCGGCGCGGGCGGTACGGATTCTCAGGACTGGGCTAAAATGCTGATGCGGATGTTCCTTCGCTGGGCAGAGAAGCGGAACTTCAAAGCAGAGATTCTCGATTCCACGGAGGGTGAGGGCGCGGGTCTCAAGAGCGTCACAGTGAGTATGGCCGGCAGGTATGCTTACGGATATCTGAGATCAGAACGAGGGGTCCATCGACTCGTGCGTTTGTCGCCGTTTGATGCAGCACATCGCCGCCACACTTCTTTCGCCCTTGCCGAAGTCTGGCCTGATCTAGAAAGGGAAACCGAGATCACTGTCGACCCCAAAGATCTGCAAATCGACACCTACCGCGCCTCATCAGCCGGCGGGCAGCATATGCAGAAGAACGATACGGCCGTTCGTATCACTCACATTCCAACGGGCCTCGTCGTTGCTTGCCAAAACGAGCGATCTCAAGGACAGAACCGCGAAACAGCGCTGCGAATCCTGCGTGCGCGACTCATGCAGAGGCAGGAAGAAGAACATCGCAAGCAAATCAACGATCTCAAAGGAGAGCATGTGGACGCGGGGTGGGGAAACCAGATCCGCTCCTACGTTTTGCATCCCTATCAGATGGTGAAGGACCACCGCACAGGCCATGAGACCGGCAATGTGCAAGCGGTACTAGATGGCGAACTAGACCCTTTCATGGAAGCATACCTGCGCGCTACGCTAAGCGCAGACTGATTGCCAATCCAAACGGAGGTAACCGATGGCCAGCAAGCGCAGTAAGTCGTCCACCAGATCAAGTGGCAGCAAATCATCCCGGTCGAAGTCGTCCTCGTCCTCGACATCCCGATCCAACCGGACGCTCTCGTCAAGCGTATCCGGGTCAAAATCTAGTTCAGGAAGCAGCCGGGATATCAGCAGGAGCAGCTCGACAACACCTCGCCACACAGGGTCGACCGCCACGGATGCGCAGGCTCAGCGACTCTCTGCCGTGCAGATGAGCTGGCAACGCGTAGCCGGCACGCTAGCCCTTGCATCCTTGTTCGATGTCCTCGACGACGTCACAGGCGATTTGGACAGCTTGTCGCAGAAACTGGCTGACGTGCGGGCACGGGGTTACCGATTCGGGCGGGATTGGGAAACGCAGGTAGGATCGCTAAACGATCGATGGCCACAGCAACGAAGTCAGGCAACCCGCTTGCTGCAGAACGAACAACGAACGCTTCAGCGCGGCGCGAGCGACATCGACATGCTTCTGCAGAGGGCAGCTAGAAATGCGGGTCTGATCTCTACAGCCGAAAGCCGTATCCGAGCACTGGAAAGCAATGCCAGAAGCGCTGAGACCCGCGTTCGGCAGACCTTCGACGCAACCACGCAGCAAGCAGACGCCTTGCAGCAAGAGATCAGCGCAGCCCGATTCGTCATGGATGCACTCGACGCATCGAGCTTCGATCTATTCCCGGATGAGCACGCCATCGCGGCATGCCGGTCCATCTGGGTCAGCGATCATCAAGAGCCGGAGGGTTTCTTGTTCCTGACGGATGCTCGCCTGATCTTCGAGCAGCGGCAGGAAATCGCCACGAAGAAGGTCCTGTTTATCACGACCAAAAAGGAATTGATCCAGGAGAAGTTATGGGAATCCCCGATCGGCGCGGTGGAAGAACTCGAAGCCGAGGACCAGAAATCTTTCCTGAAGCGCAAGGAAATGCTCACGATCCGCTTCAGTGAACGCACCCGCGAGATTCCCGGCGACATTACACTGCAACTCCAGGGTGCGGACAACGATACCTGGCGAAGCCTGATTCGCCGGGCGAAGAGCGGTCAGATCGACGGCGATCGATTCGGCGCGCCGGCACCTGATGAACAACTGGCGGCACAACTCGAACAAGAAACTGCCGAACCCGAGGAGGAACTGCCGACCGTCTGCCCCAGCTGCAACGCACCACTACCGCCCATCTTCAAGGGAATGCCGCAAGTCACTTGCGAGTACTGTGGCGCTACCATCAACATCTAGCACACCGTCAAGTCGGAGCAGCCGTTGAGGCAACGCAAGCGCAAGCAGCCATGGATCTCTTCCGCGAGGTAGATCACTATATCAGACGACACCAGCTTCTCGAACCTGGTTCGAGTGTTGTCGTCGGCACATCCGGAGGCCCGGATTCTGTCACACTGCTGCATCTACTGCGACGCTTGGCCGGCCCCTATGAGCTCAGCCTGCATGCCGCGCATCTGAACCACCGGATCCGGGGCCAAGATGCCGACGACGATCAAGCGTTTGTACATGATCTAGCTGCTGGATGGGCACTACCGTTCACGAGTGACAGCATTGATGTGCCTGCCATCGCCTCCCGAGAAAAGCTGGCACTCGAAGAAGCAGCGCGGCGCACGCGGTACGGCTTTCTCAGTCGCATCGCACAACAGATCGGTGCGACTCATATTGCTGTCGGTCACAACGCCGACGACCAAGCAGAAACCGTGTTGATGCACCTGTTGAGGGGGGCCGGCCCTGCCGGACTGCGAGGTATGTTGCCAAGCACCCGGCTAAGGGACTACCGGTTGCTGCAGGGCTCCTCAAGACCACCCACAGATCTGACGATTATCCGGCCCTTACTGGCGACACCGCGCGCTGACATCGAAGCATACTGCAGAGAGCACAATCTGGAAACAAGATTCGATCGCTCCAACCTGGACACGACGTACTTTCGCAACAAGCTTCGGCACGAGGTCCTCCCGTATCTTGGCCAGATCAACCCGCAGATCTCCCAACGACTCCAGAATCTGGCTGAGGTGGTGCGGGCGGACTACAAGCTACACCAGGAGTTCGTCAGTGTGGCACAGGATACCTTGCTGGTAACCTCCTATCCTGACGCTTTGGTCTACAATCTGGCCCGCTGGCGCGAACAACCCCTCGCCATCCAGAGGGCCATCGTTCGCCGTGCGGCCTACTGGCTCCGACGGACGCTGCGCGACGTTGATTTCGATCATATCGAGCATGCGGTAGATGTCGCCCAGCGAGGTCAGACCGGAGCACAAGCGGTGCTGCCCCACAGACTGGCTCTGACGGTGGGCTATACGACCCTAACCATCGCTGCAGATGATGCTCTGCATCTGCCATCCGAACGGCCGTGGCTGGATGTGGACAACGACATTCGCATCTCAATTCCTGGGATGACACCCTTGCGCAACGGGTGGGCAATTCAGGCCAAAGAGGTCGCGCACTGGGACCTCGAGGTGATCAAAGAAAACCCGAACCCTCTTGTTGCCTGGCTCGATGCGGGTGCTCTGTGCAAGACACCGTTGCTCCGCACCCGACAGGCCGGAGATCGCTTCCGTCCACACGGTATGAAAGGATCTGAAGTGCGGCTAAGCGACTTCTTGATCAACATCAAGATCCCTCAACGTTGGCGCGATCGGCTACCGCTGGTAGTGGCCGATGACCGCATCATGTGGGTCGCCGGCCTTCGGCTGAGTGAAGAAGCTCTCGTCCGTACCGACACAAAACGTGTGATGTACTTACGCTTCCTTGAGCCATAACAACGAGGCCAGAGGCCCGAAGGAAACTCAATGACTAAGCACCTGATCCTCGTAGCTGGCAACATAGGCGTAGGAAAGACATCGCTCGCTGAACGTCTTGGCAGTCGATTGGGGTGGCACGTTGCTTACGAGTCAGTAGATGATAACCCCTACCTTCCCGATTTCTACGCCGATATGCGTGCTTGGAGCTTTCACCTTCAGGTCTTCTTCCTGGGACATCGAGCCAGACAGCATGAGGCGCTCTATGCTATGCCGGCGTCAGCCATTGTTGACCGAAGTATCTACGAGGACGCACACATCTTTGCCAGAGCCTTGCACGAGCTGGGCAACATGTCAGATCGAGACTACCGGGCCTACCAAGCACTCTATGAACTGGTAACCGCCAAGCTTCCCCGGCCCCATCTGCTGGTGTACATAGAGGCCAGTGTGCCGACTCTCTGCGACCGCATCACCAAGCGGGGCCGAGACATCGAGTCGGCCATCAGTGAGGACTACCTCACACTACTGGGGCGCTACTACGACGAATGGATGAGCCACTTCGATCTCTGTCCCGTCTTGACCATCCCCGGCGATGACCTGGACTTTGTTCGCTATCCGGAGCACCTAGAGATCATCGCGGATCGCATCGAGGCCAAGCTGGCTGGGAAGGAAGCGGTTCGATTCCCCAAGCCGGAGGCTATCGTTGGCAGCTGAGTACGGCGGACCACTGAGCGAGCGCGAGCTTGAAATCACAGGACTCGTCGCCCAAGGCCTCACCAACCGAGAAGTAGCTGTGCGGCTCTACCTCAGTCATAACACCGTTAAGGTGCACCTTCGCAACATCTTCACCAAGACAGGTGTGGCCTCACGTACTGAACTCTCAATGCTGGCCGTGCAGCAAGGCTGGATCAATCTGCCGGGTGGCTCAGAAGAAGCGCCACCCGCGACGGACGAAGCGGAACCGGGAACCCGATCGCCCGCCGCTGCCACGGCAGCTGAGCGTGCTTGGTGGCCCCGGTGGCCGTGGCAGCGCTGGGCTACCTTGGCCTGTGGGCTGGGGCTGGTGTTGATCATCTTCTTGCTGCCGCAACGGTACTCTGCACCGGCAGCTTCTTCCGGACCGGGCGACATATTCGGGACCAATGATCCGGCGCCGAACCTTCTGGCGCCCGCCGCTGGGGATAGCTGGCAAGAGCTGGCACCTCTCCCCGTGCGACGTGCGGCGATGGGCACGCTGGCATACGCCGGCAAGATCTATGCCATCGGGGGCATGGCAAATGATGGCCCCAGCGGGCGGGTAGACATCTACGACATCGCGTCAGACACGTGGGGGCAGGGCCAATCCCGGCCGGTGGCGCTGGCTAACGCCGGAGCCGTGGCTCTCGGAGATCGGATCTGGGTTCCGGGCGGGTGTGATGACAGCTTGGTACCCAGTAACACCACGGACAGCTACACGCCTGAACAAGACACCTGGTCAAAAGCCGCCCCTATGCCGACGCCTCTTTGTGCCTACGCTAGCGAGGCGTACGAGGATCAGATCTACCTCTTTGGCGGGTGGGACGGTCAGACCTACCGGGCGCTCACGTTCGTCTATTCGCCGACAGATAACGCGTGGCGCGAGTTGGCCCCTCCCCAGCAGGCCCGAGGATTCGGCGCCGCTGCGGCGCTATCTGATCGCATCTTCTATGTCGGCGGATTCGATGGAGATCGCGAGTGGTCCACCTGCGAAGTCTACTTCCCGGCCACCGACAGCTGGGACAGCTGCCCATCTATGCTGCAGCCACGCGGAGGCCTGAGTCTCGTGGCAATCGGTGGGCGCCTGTACGCAATCGGCGGGGGTTGGCACACACCCTTGGGCTTCAACGAGCGGTACACACCGGCAACCGACCAATGGAACGTGATGGAAACGCCGATCGTGGGTGAGTGGCGCAGCCTCGGCGCTGTGCCCTGGGAGACAGCCATCTACACTGTCGGAGGGTGGAGTGGTACAGACTTTCTGAACCGGACGTACGCCGTGGAGATTATGCCGTGGCGCGTCTTCATCCCCGGGACGTTCCGCACACCGTAGGAGCTTTTTTGGAAGCGGGCGGAGAATCCAAATCCTTTTCAGGCAACCCTCGCAAGAGAGCGACCAGCCCTCCGCAGCCCCGGGGCCGGCTAGCAGCACTAGGTGAGTTGTAGCCCCGGATCAATATCCAGATCCCACCCCGCGCGTTCCCCCGCCTGATAGCGGTAGAAGCCAGCGGCGGCGATCATCGCAGCATTATCCGTGCAAAGCACGCTGGGCAACGCGTATACCGGCAGCGGAACTTTCGCACGTGCAGCTTCGCGCAGCGCAATATTGGCCGAAACGCCGCCCGAAAGCAGAACAGCATTGGGCCCAAATTCCTTCACCGCCGCGAGTATCTTCTCAACCAGGACATCGACCACAGATTCCTGGAATGCCGCGGCCATATCAGCATAGAAGCGGGGTGGTACCGGTCCGGTATACTTCTGCTGGATACGCAACACAGCCGTCTTGAGGCCGCTGAAGCTGAAGTCGTACGTGCCGGGTAACCAAGCCCGCGGTAGGTCAATCGCCGCCGGATTGCCCTTCTTCGCGGCTTCCTCAACCACGGGGCCACCAGGATACCCAAGTTTCAGCATCCGGGCGACTTTGTCAAACGCCTCTCCGGCGGCATCGTCTAGGGTGCTCCCAAGCCGCTGATACTGCCCGTGACCGTGAACCAAGACCAAGTCGGTGTGCCCACCCGAGACGATCAAGGCGATCAGAGGAAATCTCAGCTTCCCCGCACCACTGCCTTCAGCACCTGTGTCAAGCCAATGCGCATACAGGTGTCCTTCTAGGTGGTTGATGGGAACCAAAGGTAAGCCTGTCGCGAGTGCAGCGCCTTTTGCGTAGTTCAAACCAACCAACAGCGAACCCGGCAGTCCGGGGCCATACGTGACAGCAACGGCGTCCAGGTCGTCCCAGCCAATATGTGCTGCAACCAAGGCCTGGTCCACAACCAAGGCGATGGATTCGACGTGCATGCGCGAAGCCATCTCAGGATAGACACCGCCGTACTGAGCATGGAACTCAGCCTGTGAGGCGATGATGTTGGAGAGTATGGTGTGTCCGCCATCCACAACAGCCGCAGCCGTTTCATCGCAGGATGTCTCGATGCCCAGAATGCGAATCGTCATAGGAATGCTCCTTCTAGACCAGGTCTGACCCCATGGGGACAACCAGATCATAGGGCATATCGGTCAGATTGTGAACTGTGCTGTCCTCAGCTATCCACAGAACGTCCTCGACACGGCACCCCATGCCCTCATCGGGATAGTAGAGCCCGGGCTCGATCGCAAATAGGTGCCCCGGCAGGAGACGTGTGCCGTTACTCGGATCATCGTGGAATCGAGGAACTTCATGGACATCCAAACCGACACCGTGGGCGATCCCGTGCACATAGCCCCGCTGTGTTGCAGGGTCTTCAGCCACCGTAGGGTGTCCACGGTCACCGAGGAAATCGCAGGTCATGCGCTGGTAGTAGCTCGCCATCTCGCCGGCACGCACATCAGCCTCAAGCGCAATCAGACAATCAACAACATCCCGGTGCAAGCGAGCCACCGGCTCAGGAGCGTAGCCCAGACAGAACGTCCGCGTGAGATCGTAAAAATAGCCGCCGCCAACTTCCCGCGGAAAAATGTCGAAGACAATCGACTCACCCAGGCGGATTAGTGCATCTAGCTGTCCCCGGCTGTGGGGAATGCCGGCGTCCCGCCCAGTAGAGAAGATGAACCCTTCTGGATCTTCGAGCCCCTCATAGGCAACCAACCGAGCAATTCGGGCGTGAACATCGCCGACCGTCAAGCGATCACCATCGGCCTTGCGCAGGATTTCGCCGTCCCCCACTTCGTGAGACTGAAGAAACGCCACAGTCTGCTTCACCACCGCGACCGTGTGCCGTCCCACATCGCGGATGCGCGCGACCTCATCAGCATCTTTTGTCGCGCGAGCTACGCGGATCAAGTCCGCCTCGATCTCACCAACGATCTCGATATCAGGCGTAGCAGCATCCAGCGCCGTCAAGAAGGCGTAAGCATATCCCTGGTCCAGGTAGCCATAGCATCCCAGACGCCCGGAAACCCCGAGATCCTCGAAGATCTTCCGATAGTAGGCAACCGACGCAGCAAGTGGATCTCCTTCATGTTGCTGGAGCAATTCACCATACCGGTAACGCGTCGTCAGGACAACCGTGTGACCTGATTTAGCGGCAGAGGCTCGGTCCATAGGCCCGGCAACTACCGTGGGCGCTTCTCCCCGCTTCTTGATAACCACAGCTTGAGTGAGGTGCACACCATTCAGCATATAGAACAAGGGTGGGTTGCCGAGAACCTTTCCCCTGACCAGGATCACATCCAGGTTCCGGTCAGCCATCAGTTGATCAATGTCACGTCTCATCCAACCGCACCTCACAGATAGGGTATAATGGTTGATCTGGGGCCATTGTGCCACAAGGGGACAGAAATGCCAAACGGCAGGGCAGTCATTGTATCAACGCGCGACGCTCCACACATCCGGCAAAGCCCAGTGGATTCGGGCCTGACAGAAGCTTCACGGCATATTTCCCTTTAGGGGTGAACGAGTGTCCAGCAGTCTGGCGACAAGCCTGTCTTGGGCAGTCGTCCCAACTCTGAAACACGCCCGAGATGCCAAGTTAGATTGCGGTCGTTGCCTATTCTAGGTATACTTAAGTTGCTAATCTTGCCCGAACGCTCTAAGGAGCGCCGAGCTCTGGAGTATTCATGGTAAAACCACTTGTAGCTATCGTTGGACGCCCCAATGTGGGCAAATCAACGCTGTTTAATCGCATCGTCGGCGAGCGCCGGGCGGTTGTGAGCGATATCCCGGGCACCACTCGCGACCGAATTGTGGCTGAAACCGAATGGAATGGCCGCTCTTTCCTGATTGTTGACACAGGCGGCATCGAGATCCGCCCACCGACGGTGGATGCGGGGCGCCGTGCACCTGAGGTGAAACCGCTGCTGGAAGATTCCGCAGAGTTTATCCCCTTGATCCGAGCGCAGGCCGAGGTCGCGATTCAGCAAGCTGATCTGATCATATTCCTGACCGACGCCGGCACGGGGCTCACCGGCGCGGATCGTGAGGTAGCTGACCTGCTGCGAAAATCCAAGAGACCCGTGATGATCGCCGCTAACAAAGCGGAGAACGAGGCCCGCGAGTTGACCGCTTTTGAGTTCTACGAACTGGGTATGGGAGAGGTGCGCACCCTCTCTGCCATCCACGGGATGGGGGTCGGTGACCTCCTTGACGACATCGTGGCTAGACTCCCGGGTGTTGAGGACCCTGAGGGACCCAAGGATGAAGGCGTCCGCATTGCCTTGATTGGTCGACCCAACGTGGGTAAGTCTTCACTGCTGAACCGTCTTCTGGGCGAAGAACGCGCCATCGTTAGCCCGGTAGCGGGTACCACGCGTGACGCGGTGGACACAGAGATGATGTGGGAAGGGCAGAAGATTATCCTGGTGGATACAGCGGGCATCCGGCGTCGCGGCAAGATCGATGTGGGCGTGGAGAAATATAGTGTGCTGCGGACAGCCCGAGCCCTGAAACGGGCTGACCTGGCTCTGCTGCTGATCGATGCAACGATAGGTATAACCGCACAGGATGCCCACATAGCCGGTATGACCGTCGCCGAAGGTGTCAGCGTCGTCGTCCTCGTCAACAAGTGGGATGCCGTCGAGCCGGAACTGCGCCTACTCCGCCAAGACATCGAAGACCATGTCCGTGAACAACTGCAGTTCCTCAACTTTATTCCGGTGCTCTTCATGTCAGCTCTCACCGGGATGAACGTGAATCGTATTCTTCCAACCTCGCTTGAGATTGTCGAAGCCAGATATCAACGCATTCCCGCTGTCCAGCTTAATGATGTGGTGCAGCAAGCACTTCTAGACCACGCACCACCCAGCAGTGGCGGACGCCGGCTGGTAATCTACTTCAGCGCCCAGACTAGGGTCGCACCGCCGCACTTCACCTTCTACGTCAACAACCCGGATATCGTGCACTTCTCATACGAACGGTACCTGAAGAACTGCATCCGCAACATCTTCCCCTTCCCTGGCACTCCCATCAATGTGACATTCAAAGGACGTCGGACGAGCAGAGGTAACCAGTAGCATCAGCGTTGGACTCGTGCCGACAGCCATCGTGGGGATGGGTTGGCGAGGGATTGCCTCGCTGACCCTAATATGACCAACACTCGCAAGGAATGAACGGTGAGCCCTGAACTTCAGGTAAGGATCCTCAGACTAGGGAATCACTACGTTGCCGTCACCACGGGCCGCGACGGGGAAGAGATTCTACGGAACGAGTTCCAGCACGGGACGATGCACCTCACCTATCTGGGGCCGCTCTGGCTCATTGATCAGGATAGCCTGGTCGCGGAGGAAAAGCATCGTCTGAGTGGCATTCTGAAGGGTAAGTCCAGCCTGGCACATGTAGCCGATCAAGGCCGGAGACTCTTCCGAAATCTCTTCGGCGATGGGTCCGTCCTGAGGAGCTACATAGCCCAGCACCCGGACGAGACGAGCTACCAACTGACCCTTGTCTTCACCCCAGAGGCGGCTCAACTAGCACGCCAGCCCTGGGAATACCTCTTCGATGGAAAACACTTCCCGTGCCTGACCGGCGAGTTGCTACTCAGCCGCCGGCCATCCACTGCAGCCTCCCTGGACGCCGCGCCCACTGCCGGTTCGCCGCTGCGTATCCTGGCCGTTGTGGCTGCGCCAACCGATCAAGTGGCGATTGATGCACCGGCGGAGTTGGAGACCCTCCAGACATCCCTCGAACAGTGGCTTGCCCGCGGCATAGTGGAGCTGGATGTCCTGCCGGAACCCACGTCCAGCGCGCTCCTCGAGAGAACCGGCGACAAAGCTTACCACATCATCCATTACGTGGGACATGCCACGTACCACCTATCGCAGCATCAGGGGTTCCTGTGCTTTGAAGACAAACTCGGCCAGGCGGAACTTTTGAGCGGTACGCAGTTGGCCCGATTTCTCGCCGGGAAACCCCCCGGACTCCTCACGCTGGCCGCCTGCCAGAAATTCCAGGTCGGCATTCTTGACGCATTCCAGAGCGTTGCCGCTGAACTTATGGACTACAAGATCCCCGGCGTGCTGATTGTACCGGCCAGCCTTTCCGCAGCCACAGCTGCGGTCCTCTACAAGACGCTCTACGGCAGCATCGCTCAAGGTGAGACTGTCCAGGAGAGCTTGCACAGGACACGCGTGGCAATGCAACAGGCCGACCGGGAGACAGAAAGCGGAAAGCAGCGCTTTGAGTGGGGAGTACCTGCACTGATTCAGAGAGCGGCAAATCTCACGCTCGTTCAGCCTCCGCCCCGAGGATCCACACAGAATGATACTTCCGAGACCCACACGGCGATCGACCCACTGACCACGATGCCTTTGGTAGGACGTACCCGTGAAATCCAGGCTATCCGGAAGGCACTTCGCGAAGAGGCCACCATCTTCTACATCCTGGGCGACGAGGGGGTCGGCAAACGGGTCTTCACGTCATACACCATAGAGCATCTTGCCGTGAGGCCTGGCGCAGTCCTGACCATCCGTTGTCGGCAAGAACTCGATCCCCTCACTGCCCTTGCCAAAATCGCTGACTTCTGGAGAACGAGCCTACGCGAGGCTGATCCACAGGCAGCGGACCTGCTGCTTGATGCGCATCAAGCCCCCTTCGAACGCGCACAGAAGGCCCAGAAACTCCTGGCACGGAAACGCTACCTGCTCGTATTTGAAAACTTCGATACTTGGTTTGATCCACATCCAGAGGGCCCAACCCGGCTGCAAAACGAAACGCTGCGCCAGGCGTTATTGGGAATGCTCAGCGAGCCCAGCAAGGCGCTCTTTTTCTTCACAGCCGAACATCGCTGGGAAGACCTGGCCGGCATTGCCGTTGAGCTCCGCAGAGAGATCCGGCTCCCGCTGCTCTCGCTGCAGCACGCCACACAGGTGATCAACCAGCTGCCGGCCCTGCGACAGATGGCCGGTTCGTCAGCGGAGAAGCGAGCCGTCTATGCACAGCTTGGGGGACATCCTCTAGCACTCCAGATTCTGGATCGATGGCTGATCCTGGGCAATAACCTGCAATCGCTCGAAGAACTAAGGCCGACCGAGTCTGGATCAGCAGCAACCTGGGTTGACAGCTTAGTTGCGGACATCTTGACTCAGATGGATCCTGGTGAGTATGGCGTTCTTCAGGCCTTGTCCATTCTGACGCAGCCGTTCACTCAACAGACCATCTCCAGTCTCACCATGGTCACCGCCCAGCATGCCGGCCCACTGATTGAGAACTGGCTCTATTTTGGCCTGGCTGAACCCGTAGCCCCGGACAACGCCCCGCAGCAGTTCAGAATAACGGACCCGGTTCGCCGAGTTGTCTTGGACGGGCTGAGTGACGATGAGCTCAAAGCGCTCCATCTGCAAGCCGCCAGCTCCTACGCGGCGCCATACTATGATGCGGCGCGACGCCAAGTACTCGCGCGCAACATAACCACTTGGGCGGAGGACCGAATTGGTTGGCTGGCGCGAGATGCCGGCGGCATTCTGGGCATGTGGCTGCGACAGGAGCAGACAACTGAGGGAAAGGCCCGGTTGGTGGCTTCAGCATACGCGTGGCAGTATCACCTGATGCAGGCCGGGGACATCGCAGCAGCATCAGAGATCATCCAGACTATCGCACCGGTGCTTGATCGACAGGGCCAGCGCGACCTGTCCAGAGAGTTACTGCAACGGATGCTCAGCGCGAGCGATAGCGGCGCGAGCACCGGCAATGAGGTCGAGTCATTTGTCAGACTAAAACTGGAAGAGGGTCCGCTCTCCACAGCCCTTGATGTCTACGAGGATGTCTACCAGTCCTTGGATCCCGACGAAGCGGGAATCCAGCGTGCCTACGTCCTGCTGCGCACCGGCAACGTGAAGCAGCGACTCAGCGACCCCAAAGCCGCGATCGAAAGCTACAGAGAGGCGCTCCGCATTGCACGCGAGGAGAAAGACCGGGAGGCAGAAGCAGGATGTCTCTACAAACTGGCCACCGCCTATCGGGAAATCCTCAATTTCCGGCAGGCCCTTGTATGCAGCCAGGCGGCCAAAGAGCACTACGAAGTCCTTGCCTACCCCAATAATCTGGCGATCGTCGAACGCGAACAGGGACTCATTCTGGAACGGATGGATCGCCCTGAGAGCGCCTTGGAGCGCTTTGCTGCCAGCCTCCAGATGTGCCGCCAACTGGCCGATCGACGGTGCATCGCGGACAATCTCACAGATATCGGGCGTCTCTTTGAGAAAATGGGCAAGACTGAGATGGCGATTCAGGTGATCGAGGAAGCTCTACACCACTACGGGTATCTGAGAAATCCCAAGCACGGCAAGGTTCTCTCACTTCTTGAGGAACTCTATGCACACAAGCAGCGGATAGACGAAGCTGTAGCACGACTCCGGGCCTCTCGGCGCGGCGAGTAGCGCCCCGACCGGTGCCCTGAGCTGGTCACGCCCACGCTATGGCTGGATCTCAATCAAACTGAGTCTTGCACGATCCTCACCCAATCGCGTACCCGCCCCGTAAAGTGCCTGCCGCGTGCCACGTTTAGCATCATACATCCCCACATAAAGCTCATAATCGCCGGCAGGCACATCCGCCGGCACCCTCAAGACGTGGCGGTCGACAATCACCTCGCCCTCAGACCATGTGGTTGTTGGTGCAACACCGCCATCCGGCCAGGCATCGGACTGCGCCAGGATCCCCTTGTCGGGATCGACCAGGTGGACAAAGACCGTATAGTCAGCCTCTGCAGGCCCCTGAGCTCGCCAGTAGAGCGTGACATCTAGATCATCTCCCGGCCGGGGCTCAAGGTTCGCCAGATCCGCGCCGACAAGCTCACCGAACCCCTCAACCCTGACCGCCAACGGAATGTCAGGCACACGCGGTAACACGAAATCCCGCGAGCGCTGCTGCACAGAGACCTCGCCCACAATGACGGCACCAGCCGACAGTCCATTGCCAGCCGCGGGCCACACGGCCAACGTGCATGTCCCCTCAGGTAGGTCAGGGGAGAGCAGCGGCGCATACTTCACTTCATACCGGTGCCCAACTGGCCACGCCTCAGGGGTGGACGGGGCCCACTGGAGAAGACCCAGCTGGGATCGCCGCACCCCAGTGCGGCTCTCTGGCGCTGCACCACAGACCAATTCCCACGCAAGTGCATCTGCAGACGGTCCCTCACGACGCTCCAGGCCTAGGGAGAACGGCATCGCCCGCCCGGCCATCAGCTGCATCTTTGGCGGTCCCACGCCGATGACGCGTAACCCGGGCCACTCAGCATCTCGAGCGATCAGCCGGTCAAGTTGCGGCGCAGGATATGGCGGGGCTTCAACGACCACATCCCCCAGCACCAACTGCGTGCCACCAAAGGAACCGTCGCTGCGCGTGAGCCCCAGCCAACCGTCCGAGCCAGACAGCGACATCACCAGAGTGTACGTGCCGGGCGGAAGATCCAGTGGTATGGCAACGTAGGCCTCGGCGTCAGTGACTGCACCGGTCAGCCAGTCGGGTGCGGGCCAGCCCCAGCCATTGACGACGCGCTGCCCACCGTCGGCCCAGACAATCTCCCGTGCCCCGTCACCGGTCTTCAGGGCCAAATATATCTCCAATTCCCCAAGCGTCGTACGAGGCAGCCACCGCATATGCACAGTCAGAGGATCCAGGGCCCGCACCGGATCGGCCCACGCGATACTGACCAGATCGACCGCACCGGCGAAACGGGCCAGATAGGGCTCCGGCGCCCGCAGCGCCGTAGACAGCCGGCATCGCTCCGCCTCGAAGCCGCCCACCGGCGCTGCGGGCTCGCACACCAGACGCCCAGCTTCCTCACCTGCAGCGAAGAGCATCTCAAGCTGAGCCTCGGTGATCGGATAGCACAGTGGAGCGTGCACCCACAAGAAGGATGTCGCCGGATCCATAGTCGCATTGAGCCAGGCCACAAGACCATCCGGCGTGGCTCCCTCCGCCGCCGCTAGGGACGAGAGACCCGGAAGCGGACCAGCGGACAGCAACGGCAGGGATGAAGGTTCAGCCGGAGTGGCGGTATAGATCGTCGCCACTTCACGACCGGCGAGCCGCAGTCGCGCTGCCACCGCATAGCCATCGGCGGCGCTGGATCTCTGGCCGATGATGGCATCGGTACATCCCACAGTCGAAACGGTCCGTGGCCAGGTCTCACCGGAGAAGAAGGGTGCCGTGCCGCTGACATTCTCAGTGAGAACGGTAGCCGTCTCCGGCGCAGGCAGCAGCCGGTTCAGCTTGCGGGCCGCGAACCCCGATGCCTCGCCCCACCCCAAGGGAATAACTGCCTGAGCACCCCAGGGGCCGCCGAGGAGCGGGGATGCGTAATGGAGAGGAACTATGGCAACAAGCGCCCAAGGCAGCAGAAGCAGTCCCAAGGCCACCCGCCGCCAACCACGTTTGGCCTGCGACCAGACGGATGCAGCCGCCGGGGTGAGTAACGGAATCACCGTGAGGATATAGCGGTCGAACTTCTTGACCGCTACGGTAAGCGCGACCAAGTAGAACAGCGTCACCAAGGCCCCCCAGCACAGAAGCCGGCGTGCATCGCCGACTGAGGCACCGCCTCTGCAGCGTGAAACGCCAGACAGCGCGCCGGCTAGACCAAGAAGTACAAGCGGCGTCATCCGGAACAGCAGGACCAGAGGATAAAAGGCTGGCCCAGGATCTGTGCGCATCTCACCAAGGAAGAACACCGACCGCAGACCAATACCTTCGTGGTAGGTAACCGCACCGACCAGCGAGTTCAGGGCGGCACGCGGCGCCACCCAGAAAGGGGGATAAAGCAGCAGCAAGAAGATCACGGTCAGGACAGCAACGAAGATGACCTGTACGGACCGTTGCTGCAGCGTCCCCTCACCCCACAGAAGAATTGCCAACGCTAACCCCGGCGCCACCAACAATCCCAGCGTCTTGGTCAGCCCAGAAAGGGCCAGACACAGTGCCGCGAGGCCTAGAAGCATCACCCGGCGTACGCGCCGGCGGCGGGTGTAGGGTGCAGGATCAGGTTCAGCCCGCGGGAGTACCAACAGAACAGCCAGCAGAGCAAAAGTAGCTTGGAGCGCATCGGTGTGCAGAAGGCCTGAATGCCCCGCGAGAAAGGGGTCCAGTGCCAGGAAAAGCGCCATCCACCGGGAAGTGCGCGCTCCGAATCGCCGTCGCCCAAGCTGATAGGCCCAGACCAGGCCCGCGCTGGTGACCACAGCCACAAGCACACGTCCGGCAGGCAGGAAGTAGGCAAGGTGCTCGAAGGCCTCAGCATTCTCCGGGGCGAGCCAGGCCATGCTGGCGATCCAATCTTGATGCGCCGCAGACGCATCCGGCTGCAGCCACGCCATGGCCTTCACGCCCAGGGCACCCAGCGCCATCGTCGTGATGCCGGGGTGTCCTGTCTGCGGCACGCCGGCCCAATCGCCGGCCTTAATTGCCTGCAGAAACTCAACACTCCGCATCACCCAGATCGGCTCATCGGGCGTGACGTAGAACCCCAACGGTACAAGGCGCACGGAAAGCGCCACGATAAAAATCGCGGCGCTGAGTATGGCTATTCGGATCGGTGATTCGTCAAGCGACTGGCGCCCCACCACGCTACTCCTCTGAGCGGATCACGTAGATCGGTTTGTTCTGGACCTCGAAGTAGGTACGCGCCTGGATCTCCCCCAGCAGCCCCATAACCAGGAACTGAACGCCCAGGATCATCAGCAAAATGGCCAACGACAACAGCGGACGACTGCCAATATCGACGCCAGCCACGACCTTGAGCAGTGTCAGGTATAGCGCCATGGCAAATCCCACCCCCCCACTGATCAACCCCGCCAACCCAAAGAGCTGCATCGGCCGAGCCAGATAACTCAGCAGGAAGATGATCGTCACCAGATCCAAGATGACCCGAACCGTCTTCGAGATATTGTACTTCGACTTACCATAGACCCGCGGGCGATCATTGACCGCGACCTCAGCCACTCGCACCCCGATGCCGGAAGCCAGGGCCGGGATAAACCGGTGCAATTCACCGTAGAGGTTCACGTGCTTGGCCACCTCGCGATGGTAGATTTTGAGCGAACACCCGTAGTCGTGCAGCACGACGCCGGTCGACCGGCCGATGATACGGTTGGCGATCATCGAGGGCAGACGGCGCGACAGAAAAGGCTCCTTGCGGTCCTTCCGCCACCCGCTGACGATATCGTACCCCTCGTCCATAACGTCCAGGAGCCGGGAGATATCAGCCGGATCATTCTGGCCATCGGCATCCATGGTGATCACATACCGGCCCCGGGATAGGTCGAATCCCGCAGCGAAGCCGGCCGTCTGGCCGAAATTACGCCTGAAACTGACGATCCTCAGATTGGGTTCGTCGTCCTTGAGTTCGCGCAGGACCTCGAGACTATCGTCTGTGCTCCCGTCATCAACAGCGATGATCTCATACGATCGCCCTATTGCCTGCAGCGCCACGGATAGCTCGGGGATGAATGAGCGCAGATTCCCGGCCTCATTATAGACAGGCAAAACTATGGAGATGTCTAGCTCGGGATCACCTGTATGTTTCTCTATCATGGCGTCCTTTCCATTCCCGCAGTTGCTCTACGCTGAGTTCTACCACGAAGATGCTAGCTGGCAAATGCGGACAGCTTGACAGTCATCTCAAACCCGTTATAATGCTGGATACGCTAAGAATAGTGAAATCTTGCCGATGAGCTGCGCCGACCGCAGCTTGGTGCAGACTCATAAGGAGGATGGATAATGGCAAAAAGAAGCGCCCGAATTCTGGTTAAGATGAAGAGCACCGAGAGCGGACACATGTACTACACTGAGAAGAACCGCCGCAGCGACCCGCAGCGGCTGGAGCTGAAGAAGTACGATCCCTTTGTCCGCAAGCACGTCACCTACCGCGAGACCAAGTAACCGCATTCTCGTCCACGACACGGACGAACACATAACGTCAAACAGCCACGGTGCTCACTCCTGAGCACCGTGGTTTTGCTTCCTGCGGACACACGTCGACTT
>CAZEXX010000002.1:0-3268 GCA_964516885.1 uncultured Anaerolineales bacterium
TTCAGAGCCTGGGCTTTGCGGCCCAGCGCCCCTACACGCGCATGATTCTGGGGTGCGATTGTCCGACCGGTATGCCGGAGCGCCAGTACGCCATCGCCGGTGCGGAGATTGGCTAGGTGCAGGAGTCGAATTTAGGAAGTGGCTCACTGTCTCATCGTTTGTGAGATTGACCCGGAAGCTGCCGGCGGTTGCGCGTCGTATGATCAGTTCTATACTCGCAGCCGTGGGGCCGTGGGGCCGTGGGGCCGTGGGGCCGTGGAGCAGGGGAGCAGGGAAACAGGGGAGTAGGGGAGTAGAGGAGTTGATAGGAAGAGCACCAGGATCTCTGCCGGTGTGGACGGTGGAAGCGGCGAAAGGTCAGGTGGTGTAGTGTATTGCAGCAGACAGCACACGTTGAATTTCTCTTTCTTCGGAAGGATACTCTATGGCAACCTATGATGGCCTCGAGGCCTATTACGGCGATTTGCACAACCACTGTGGCATCTCCTACGGGCACGGTAGCCTTGACGATGCGTTCCGCAATGCGCGGGAGCAGCTCGACTTCTGCTCGGTGACCGGCCACGCGCTGTGGCCCGATATGCCGGCACCTGATGCCAACATCCAGACCATCATCGATTTCCACAAGGAGGGCTTTGCACGGCTTCGTGAGCAGTGGGATCATGTGCAGTGCACGACCGCTGCCTATCACCGTGAGGGTGAGTTCGTGACCTTCCTGAGCTTCGAGATGCACGGTTGTGCCGATGGCGACCGGACGATCCTCTATAACGGGGCCCAGGGGGATCTGCTTGAGGCGACCGGGCTGACCGATCTCCATCGTCAACTCCGTTCTCTGCGGGAGGCCGGGATCGGCGTGATCGCCTTCCCCCACCATATCGGATACAAACAGGGGCAGCGGGGCATCAACTGGGCCACGTTCGATCCCGAGTTCGCGCCGGTGGTGGAGATCATCTCGATGCACGGCTGCAGTGAGGCGGACGAGGGCCCGCGCCCCTTCCTGCACTCGATGGGGCCGGCGGACCACGCCAGCACGTGGCAGTATGGCCTGGCGCAGGGGCATATCGCCGGGGCCATCGGCGGCACCGATCACCACAGTGCCCACCCGGGCAGCTACGGTCACGGGCGCACCGGCGTGTGGGCGCGGGCCAAGACCCGCGACGCGATCTGGGAGGCGCTGTTGGCGCGGAGGAGCTACGCGTTGACCGGCGACCGCATCCGGTTGCAGTTCACCCTTAACGATCAGCCGATGGGCACGGTCCTGCCGCCCACCCACCGGCGTGAGCTTGCCTTCGACGTCGTCGGCGGGGCGCCGATTGACTGTGTGGACGTCATCAAGAATGGCGAGCTGCTGCGGCGGTTCTCGCGAACGGATATCGTTGCTCCAGCGGAAGAGACGGAGATTCGGACAAAGCTCACCCTAGAGGTCGGCTGGGGGGCTCGCGGACGCCGTGCAGACTGGGATGTGCGCTTCGGCATCTCCGCCGGCCGGATTCTGGCTGTCGAGCCGCGGTTCCGCGGCCCGGAGATCGTGGCGCCGCAGGAGGCTGTGTCAGGCACGCCGGCGCCCGGCCACACCTCGCACTGGGAACTCGATGGCGAGCGCGGTGTCCGGTTCCGGACTGTGACTTACGGGAATCCCAACAACCGCACACCGGCTACGCAAGCGGTCTGTCTGGAGGTGGCGATGCCGGCGGAGGCCGAGGTCTGGGCGGAGCTCAACGGTCACCGCGAGGTCCATACGTTGGCCGATCTGCGCGCCGGCGCGCGCGCCGGACGGCTGGGCAAGATTGATTCGCCGTCCTTCCGCTTCCATCGGGCGCCCGCGTGGGGGGAGCTGGCGTGGCAGGCGGCCTTTGAGGATCCTGCGCCCTCGCGTGACGGTACGGACGTCTACTACCTGCGGGTGCGGCAGGTCAATGATGAGTGGGCGTGGAGTTCCCCGATCTGGGTATCAGCAGAGCCGTGATAGATTCTACAGAGGATCTGCAGGACGAGATCATCTCGCGAACCGAAAAGACTATCTAGGACCGGAAGGGAAGCCGATATGAACAAACGCGACGTCGTAATGAGCTTGCTTGACCTTGGAGCTTCCCCGGCACATATACCTGCGGCCTTTTTTATGCACTTTGGGCCGGCGTACCACGAAGGCCCGGCTGCGATTGCCAAGCACCTGGATTACTTCCGGCACACCGGGATGGACTTCGTCAAGGTCCAGTATGAGCACGTCTTTCCGGAGATCGCCGAGATCAAGACGCCGGCGGATTGGCGCAAGATGCCGGTCTACGATAGTTCCTTCTATGAGGCGCCCCTTGAAGTTGCGAAGGGATTGGTCGAGGCGGTGAAGGATGAAACGCTGGTTCTTATGACGCTCTATTCGCCGTTCATGTGTGCGGGCCACACGACGAGCGATACCACGATCACGGAGCATCTCAAGGAGGACCCCGAGGTGGTGAAGCCGGGTTTGGAGGCGATCACCGAGAGCCTGCTCATCTTTGTTCGGGCGTGTATCGACATCGGAGTCGATGGGTTCTATGCTTCCACGCAGGGCGGGGAGGCGCACCGCTTCGCGGGCGCTGCGCCGGGGATCTTTGAGTCCTATATCAAGCCCTACGATCTGGCGCTGATGGCGGAGATCGACGTGGCGTGTCCCTTCAATATCCTCCACGTCTGTGACTACCACGGTGGCTACGATGATCTGAGCCCGTTCTTGGATTACCCCGGTGACGTCGTCAATGCCAGCCTGCAGCTGGGGGAGCGCAAGCTTGCCTTGCGCGAGATGGCTGAGATGTTCCATCGCCCCTTTATGGGTGGGCTGGAGCGTCACGGAGTGATCGCGTCGGGTGATCAGGTAGCGATCCGGGATCGTGTGCGAGAGGTCCTGAGGGATGCCCCGGAGCGGTTTATTCTTGCGGCCGACTGCACCGTGCTGGGTGACCTAAGCTGGGACGCTCTGCGCGTGGCGATCGACACGGCACACGCGTGGGGTAGTTGAGAGCGGTTCGATAGCACGTTGACTGGTGTATGCTATCTACGAATGGAAGCGGCGTTGCCGCGAGGAGCCGCGAACTAACAGTTCGCGCTACGCAGAGGGGCGGTCGATGGTCTGCTGTCCGCGTAGGTCGAAGCGCTGCTTCGACCACCTGCTCAGGCAGGCGTCCTGACATTCGTCGGTGCCCGTGATGCCGACTTCCTGTCACAAAGAGGGCGAAGTACCACTTCGCGCTACGCAGAGGGGCGGTCGATGGTCTGCTGTCCGCGTAGGTCGAAGCGC
>CAZEXX010000002.1:3368-42258 GCA_964516885.1 uncultured Anaerolineales bacterium
TTCGCGCTACGCAGAGGGGCGGTCGATGGTCTGCTGTCCGCGTAGGTCGAAGCGCTGCTTCGACCACCTGCTCAGGCAGGCGTCCTGAGGTTCGCCGGTGCGCGCAATATCTACGCTCTACTCCAGGGAGAGGGGCGAACTAACAGTTCGCGCTACGCGGAGGGGGGAGTACCACTTCGCGCTACGCAGAGGGGCGCAGATGGGTTGCCTCTGGGGAGGGGAAGGCACGGGCCTATTGGTCGTTGAGTTTGTCCTAGAATAGGAAAGGTACGTAATCGTATTGAAGAACAACTTCGTTGCTGAACAGATCACGTTGACATCCATCGGCACTGTCTCGCGGGATGAAGCCGCACCTTCCGGTGGCGACAAGATCGCGGCGCTGCGCGCCGAGACGGTCCAACTGGTGCTGGACCTACGGTTCGTCGACGCTCTGCTGGGCGTGGAGTCCGGTGCGGACCTCGTCCTGCTGACCTACTTCCACCTTGCCTCGCACGATGTCCTGCAGGTGCACCCACGGGGTGACGTGACCCGGCCTCTGCGGGGCGTCTTTGCCACGCGGAGCCCCGCGCGGCCCAGCCCGATCGGTTTGGTGACGGTCCGCGTGGTGCGGATTGACGGCAACGTGCTGTGGGTTAGGGGACTGGATGCGCTAGACGGCACGCCGATCCTGGACATCAAGAGCTACTCCGAGGGGTTTGACCAGCCATGTACGCTGTAGATTTGCGTATTTCACAACCTCTGGTAGAATTTATCGGGTTTGGGGAGACCCACGCCTGGTAAACAAGCCTTATGGCAAAATGTGACTACGTTAGACTACCGGGTTTGGTCGACGTCCACGTGCATCTCCGCACCCCCGGAGGAGAGCACAAAGAGGACGTTCGCAGTGGCACCGCCGCCGCACTGGCCGGCGGATTTACGACCATTCTTGCGATGCCCAACACACAACCTCCTCTTGTCACGCTCGCGGACGTCCGTGCTGCACAACAGCACGCCGAGACTCAGGCGCTCTGCGATGTCCGCCACTTCGCTGGAGCTTCGGCCGATCACACGGCGGCATTGGCGGCTCTGGGACAAGAAGCTGTGGGGCTGAAGATCTATATGGACCAGACCTACGGACCTCTGCGGGTGGAAGGCCTGCTCACGCTATTGTCCTGTTTCCGGAACTGGCCGACCGGAAAAATGATCGCCGTCCACGCCGAGGACGCCAACATCGCGGTCGCTATCGGTCTGGCTGCCGCGTTCCGACGACCTGTGCACATCTGCCACGTCAGCCGCAAGGTGGAGATACGATTGATCGCCAAGGCCAAGGCACAGGGACTTCCGGTGACGTGCGAGGTTACGCCGCATCATCTTTTCCTCACCGAGGCCGATGCTGTGCACCTGGGTCCATTGGGCGACATGCGGCCGCGGCTGGCGACGCAGGAGGATGTCGATGCGCTGTGGGCGCACCTTGACAGCACGGTGGACTGCATTGCCACCGATCACGCGCCCCACACCCTGGCTGAGAAGCGATCTGCTACCCCGCCGCCCGGGGTGCCGGGGCTTGAGACGGCGCTACCGTTGATGCTCACGGCTGTGGTCGAGGGGCGGTTGGGGCTGGATCGGCTCGTCGCGCTGATGGACACGAATCCACGGCGTATCTACGGGTTGCCGGCGCAACCCGACACGTGGATCGAGGTCGACATAGGTACCACTCGGATCATTGATGACCAGGGGCTCCAGACCAAATGCGGATGGAGTCCTTTTTCCGGTATGGCTGTACGGGGAAGCGTTCACCGCGTGCAGCTGCGCGGCCGCACGGTGTATTGTGAGGGGAAGACGCCCGCTGTTGGATCACCAGTGTAGTCAGAAGAGCCCGCATTTGCGGGCTTTTTTTCTGCGAATCACTCAAGGAGGAGAGAAGAGATGGACTATGTTCAGGATTTGCCACGTTTGTTTGATCTTGCGGATGTGCCGGAAACCGAGACGTCCAGCAATGGCCTGACCGGCCAGGACATTATCTCGGTCGATCAGTTTGATCGTGAGAAGCTATCTTATCTCTTCCATCGTGCCCACGAGATGCGCGAGATGGTGGAGCGCGTTGGCAGCTGTGATCTGCTCAAGGGCTCGATTCTGGCTTGTCTCTTCTATGAACCTAGCACGCGCACCAGTGCGTCCTTCATCGCTTCGATGCAGCGTCTGGGCGGTAGTGTGATCCCCATCACCCAGGGCGTTCAGTTCAGCAGTGTGAGCAAGGGCGAGAGCCTCCCTGACACCATCCGCACGCTGGAACAGTACTCGGACGTGATCGTGCTGCGGCATCCTGAGGTAGGCTCTTCCGTGCGCGCGGCTGAGGCTGCGCACGTGCCGGTGATCAATGCCGGTGACGGCACGGGTGAGCATCCGACCCAAGCCTTGCTGGACCTGTTCACGATTCGCGAGGAACTGGGGACTATCGATAGCCTCAAGATCGCCATGGTGGGCGACTTGCGCTATGGACGTACCGTTCACTCTCTGACCCGTCTGTTGATGCAGTATGATGTCAGCCTGCGCTACGTCTCCCCCGAGATGCTGCGCCTGCCGATGTCGCTAATGAATCAATTGATCGATCGCGGCATTAAGGTTCGTGAGACCCACGATGTCGCTGACGTCATTGAGAACGCGGATGTGCTCTACGTCACTCGCGTTCAGAAAGAACGGTTCAGCGATCCCTCCCAGTATGAGGAGGTCAAAGATTGCTACAAGCTCACGCCGGAGATTATGCAGCGTGCCAAGTCAACCACGGCGTTGATGCACCCCCTGCCCCGTGTGGGTGAGATTGATCCTGCGCTGGACGACGATCCCCGCGCAGCCTACTTCCGTCAGGTCAAGAACGGGATGTACGTTCGGATGGCGTTGCTGGCAGCTGTTTTGGGTAAGGCGTGATTGTCAATAGGGGACAAGGAGAGACTATGACCAAGAGTTTTGCTGAGAAGCTGGCAACAGCGATTCGTGTGAATGATTCCCTGCTGTGCGTGGGTCTGGATCCGGACCCCACGCGCATTCCCGCCACGTTCCTTCCGGACGCCGACGAGGCAACGCGGATCCGCGCATTCTGTTTGCGGATCATCGAGCAGACCTCGGATCTCGTCTGCGCTTACAAGCCGAATGCCGCCTTCTTTGAGCAGGCCGGCCCTGATGGCATGGCCGCGCTGCGAGATGTGATTGCCGCGGTGCCCAACGATATCCCAGTGCTACTGGATGCCAAACGCGGCGACATCGGGAACACGGCCAAAGCGTACGCGCGTGCTGCGTTCGATGTTTGGGGCGCCGACGCGATCACCGTGAGCCCCTACCTTGGACGCGATAGCGTGACCCCGTTCCTGGCCTACGAAGGGAAGAGTGTCTTCCTGCTGTGTCACACGTCTAACCCATCGGCCGCGGATATCCAGCGTCACGGCACACCGCAGCTGTACCAGCACGTGGTCCGGCGGGGCCAGACGTGGGGCAGCAAGGCACAGGTTGGCTTTGTCGTGGGTGCGACGCAGGTTGGAGCGCTGAAGGCAATCCGTCGGCTGGCGCCGAACCATTGGTTCCTGTCTCCCGGCATTGGCGCACAGGGCGGCAATCTGGCCGAAGCACTGACGGCTGGCCTGGATGAGAACAACAGCGGTATGATTGTGGCGGTCTCGCGCGGCGTCATCTATGCAGCAGACCCACGGGCGGCGGCCCAGACCCTGCGGCGCCGCATCAACGTGCATCGGGGTGTCGGCGACGCCAAGCGCGATCTGATCCTGGGGCTCTTCGAGGCAGAGTGCATCCGTTTCGGCGAGTTCACCCTAGCTTCGGGAAAGCAGTCGCCGATCTACATCGACCTCCGGCGGGTGATCTCCTATCCCGACCTTTTCCACCATGTTGTTGAGGCCTACGCAGAGTTGGTGCAGCCCCTCACCTTCGACCGGCTGGCGGCGGTACCCTACGCGGCACTTCCTGCGGCGGCAGCCATTGCCATGCGGCTGAAGCGGCCGATGGTCTACCCGCGCAAAGAGGCCAAGGGCCACGGGATGGGCAGGCTGGTTGAGGGCGCGTTCGAGCTCGGGCAGACCGCTGTGGCGATCGAGGATGTGGTCACGAGCGGGGGGAGCTTGCTGAGAGCCATCGCCACGATGGAGGCGGTGGGGCTGGATGTACGGGACATCGTTGTGCTGGTCGACCGGGAGCAAGGCGGTCGGAATCGGCTGGCAGAGGCCGGCTATCGTCTGCACGCGGTGCTCACCTTGGGAGATATCCTCAAGGCGCTATACGAGGAGCATCAGATTGATACAGCGACGCTGCACGGGGTCCAGACTTACCTGGCTTCGTCGCGGAGTGAGCTGTGACCACGTGTGATCTGACGTGCTGTCTGCCGGGGGTGCGTCTACGCACCCCAATAGTTCTGGCTTCGGGGATCCTGGGAACCAGCGCATCTCTACTGGTGCGGGCGGCCAAGGCCGGTGCCGGGGCCGTCACGACCAAGAGCGTGGGTCCTGCACCGCGTGCCGGTCATCCAAACCCGGTCGCCGTTGACTGGGGCCACGGCATCATCAACGCGATCGGGCTCAGCAATCCGGGAGCCGAAGAAGAGGTGGTGCTGCTGACAGAGGCCAAGGTGCTGCTGGCGGCGATGGGTGTGCCGCTGATTGCCAGCATCTTCGGGGGGACCGTTGAGGAGTACGGCCAGGTGGCCCGGACGATCGCGACAGCGCAGCCTGATCTGATCGAGGTGAATATCTCCTGCCCCAACGTGGCCGATGACTTCGGCACGCCCTTTGCCGCCAGCTGCGAGAGCGCCGCAGCGGTCACCGCAGCGGTTAAGGCCGCTGTGGGGGGGGTGCCGATCAGCGTGAAGTTGGCGCCCAATGTCCCCAGCATCGGCCGCATTGCGCAGGCCGTGGTCGAGGCCGGTGCCGACGCCATCACGGCCATCAACACAATGCCCGGGATGGTCATCGACGCTGAGGCGGGACGCCCGGTGCTCTCCAATCACACGGGTGGCATCTCCGGTCCGGCGCTCAAACCCATCGCGCTCCGCTGCGTGGCCGAAGTGGCATCCGCCGTGGACGTTCCCATAATCGGCACAGGGGGCGTCACCACAGGGCGGGATGCCGCCGAGATGCTGATGGCCGGTGCCACGGTGGTCGGGGTAGGGTCGGTGGTCTGGTACCGGGGCGCCGAGGCCCTGGGGGAGATTGTGTCCGAGTTGGCTGCGTTTATGGTTGCGCAGGGCTACCGGACGCTGGACGAATTCCGCGGGCTGGCCCGCCGGTGAGGGGACATATGCACCAGACCTTCACGGTTGCTGAGATTCGTAGCGAAAACTACCGCACGAAGACCTTGGTTTTTGAGCGTGCACTGCTGTCGGAACCGGGGCAGTTTGTCATGGCGTGGCTTCCCGATGTCGATGAGAGACCCTACAGCATCGCCGGGGCCGATCCCTTCTCGATGACGGTGGTCGCCGTCGGCCCGTTCAGCGAGGCCCTGCACGCTCTGCAACCGGGGGATCGTGTGTGGATCCGCGGCCCGCTGGGACAGGGCTTCCGGCTGCCTCAACAGCCGGGCCAGCACATCCTGCTGGCCGGCGGCGGGTACGGTGTCGCACCTCTGTACTTCCTGGCGCAGCGGGCCGTTGCGTTGGGGGTGACCTTCGAGGTCTGCATCGGGGCGCGGACCGCGGATGACGTGCTGTTGGCGGATGCATTTGGGCGCTTGGGCGCCGCTGTGCACGTGATGACGGACGATGGCACCCTTGGTCGCCAGGGGCTGGTGACGGCGGCGGTTGAGGCCGCGATGGGAGTGCGCACTCCTGCAGCCGTCTATGGCTGCGGCCCGGTGCCGATGCTGGAGGCGGTCGAGTTGTTGTGCCGCAGCCACGGGATCCCTCACCAGCTATCGTGGGAGGCGCGGATGCGTTGTGGCATGGGGCTCTGCGGTGAGTGCGAGGTCCACGGGCGCGAGAAGGATGGATGGTTGGCGTGCGTGGACGGGCCGGTGTCGGTGGGGTAGAAGCTGGACACTGGATGCTGGGAGATGGCCCAGGTTCCGTGCCATTGTGAAGAGCGCGCGCGGCGACAACTTCATCGCCGCGCTGCGTGTCGGGTGCACTCGTGTGTACGAACAGGTCCGGCGCCGCCCCGCGCTCTACTCGGCGCAGATCACGGGAAGCCACATTGCATAGGTGAACAGGGTCCGGCGCATCATGTCAAAGACGTGCGTGTTCTCGTGCGTGCCTACTAGTCGGTCGGCCAAGTTCCCCTGGGCTGTGACGGGCACATCCTGCGCCGTGTGCGAAGTCGTCGTCCAGGTGACCCAGAACGGCGTGGCATCGGGCATGGTGAAGGGGCCGTCCTCGGTCAGCGCACCGGATGGCGTCAAGCGCAGCCCCATCCCCCCGGTCTCGTGGTCGGCGGTGACGATGATCAGCGGCGCAACTGCAGCCTGTTGGGCGTATGCCTGCGCTACGCTCACGGCTTCGTCCAGGGCAAGCACATCCGAGATGACCAATGTGGCGTCATTGGCGTGCGCGGCCCAATCGATCTGCCCCCCTTCCACCATCAAGAAGAAGCCGTCGGGATCCTGGGACAAAGTGTCGATCGCTGTCTGAGTCATCTGCGCCAGCGATGGTGTATGCGGACGACCCATACCCTCGTCAGCGAAGAGCCCGAGCAGATGCGTGGTTGTCGTCGGGACCGACGTGAGCGCCCCCGGTTGGCACACATAGGTATAGCCGGCGCTGACCATCTCGGTGATCAGATTCCTGCCATCCTGCCGCTCGCCGATCTCGCTGAAGCAGCCGGTCTCGTAGTCCGGCAGGAATTCATCCTCGCCGCCGCCCAACAACACGTTGATGCCGGCGCCCGCCATCTGCGCCGCGATCTCCGTCATCTTGGCGCGGCTGTCCACGTGCGCGGCAAAACTGGCGGGGGTAGCGTGTGCCAGCTGTGTGGTTGATACCAGTCCCACGGACATAGCCTTCATCTGGGCCAACTCAAGGATGGTGATCAGATTGTTGCCTTGGGGATCTTGGGCGATCATCCCATTGTTGGTCTTGACACCGGTCGCCAGTGCTGTGCCGGCGGCGGCTGAATCTGTGACCGTGGAATTCGCCGATCCGGTGCGCAGGGCGCCGTGGGTCGGCAGCGCGTCCGTCTGCAGCGCGTCCGCTTCGCCCACCACCTGCCACTGTGCTGCCTGGCGGTGCCCTGATCCCATGCCGTCCCCGACAAAGAGGATGATGGATTGCGGCAACGTGGCCGGCACGACCGATGGCGCAACATACTGCGACTGAGCCGCAGACTTCGCAGTCAGCGTCGAGCCGGGAGATATGAATACCGCGATAGCTACTGCGGCGCAGATGGTGATAGCGAGTTTGCGTAACGCCATGCGCGTCCCTCCGCTGTGCACGCCTCGGGCGGGGCCCGTACAGCGCTCAGTATGGGTGGAAGCGTAATATCTTCCGATAACTGCTATTCTATCAGAGTTCTACCGGCCGCGTAAGGGTAGCCCGGCCTCCCCCTTTTCTTTTTTCCCCCGGAGGGGGCAAAGCAGAGGCTTCACCGCTACTCTTGATCAGTGGCCTAATCTAGTATTATGAAACACGCCCCTGCCGGTCTCGGCTGTTGCCCCTTTGCCGCCTCGTGCTAGACTTGACCGAAGGTTTGGCCTGCTGTGCCGGCAGGACTGAAGTCACAATTGGGCCAATATCGTGAGGATATGGCTATGGGTCAGGTCACCGAGGGCCGCTCTTCCCCTGTTTCGCCACTACGCTTGTTGCGTACGAAGCTATTCGTGCCCCACGCTCACCCTGAGCTGGTGTCGCGCCCGCGGTTGCTGGACCGCCTCGATGGTTGCCTGCGGTGCCGGTTGATCTTGGTCTCCGCTGCCGCCGGCTTTGGGAAGACCACACTGCTCAGTACCTGGATCGCCCAGCGCGACGTGGCCGCTGCCTGGGTCTCGCTCGATGATCACGATGATGACCCGGCGCGATTCTGGGCCTATGCGATTGCCGCGTTGCAGACGGTCTGGCCCGGTGTAGGCGCCGGGGCTGCCGAGATCCTTCAGGCCCCCCAGCCGCCGGCCATAGAGGGGGTGCTCACGGAACTATTGAATGACGTGGCGGGTCAAGAGGGACACGCGGTCCTCGTGTTGGATGACTACCACGTGATCCAGGAGACGGCAATCCATCAGGGCGTGGCTTTCCTGGTTGAGCACTCCCCGCCTCAACTGTTGCTTATCCTCGCCAGCCGCACGGATCCACCACTGCCGTTGCCGTTGCTGCGGGCGCGGCGTCAATTGCTTGAGATCAAAGCCGAGGACCTGAGGTTCACCCGTGCGGAGGCCGACACTTTCTTCAATATGGTGATGGGGCTGGCGCTGGCATCGGAAGATGTTGCCGCGTTGGAGATGCTGACGGAGGGCTGGGCTGCCGGTCTGCAGCTGGCGGCGCTCTCGATCCAGGAGGTTGCCGACGTTGGTGCATTGGTGGCCTCTTTCTCAGGAAGTCATCGCTATGTCTTCGATTATCTGGCGCAGGAGGTTATCGACCGACAGCGACCGGAACTGCGTTGCTTCTTGATGCAGACAGCGGTGCTCAACCGTTTGAACGGTGATCTCTGTGACGCGGTGACGGGGCTTGAGGATGGCCAGCGCGTGCTTGAACAGCTTGAGCAGGCCAACCTGTTCGTGGTCCCTCTCGATCGTGAACGGCGTTGGTACCGCTACCATCATCTCTTCTCTGATTTTCTGCGGTCGCTTCTGGAGCAATGCGAAACGCCCGAGGCGGTTGCGGCGCTGCATCTGCGCGCCTGCGACTGGCACGCGGCGCATGGCGACCTACCTGAGGCGATCCAGCACGCTCTGGATGCCAAGGGCTTCGATCGCGCCGCGGCGCTGATCACCGCAGCGGTGACGGATATGTTCCAGCGCAGCGAGCTGCTCACGCTGTTGCGGTGGCTGCGCACCCTCCCTGAAGATCTGATTGCGCAGAGTCTCTTCCTGAGCATTGCAGCTGCCTGGGCCAACCTGGCCACCGGTGATTCTGACGCGGTCGAGAGGCACCTGCAGAGGATTGAGCGCACGCTCGGCGTTTCACCTGATAGCGCGTCGGATAACTCAGACCTTCCGCCCGAGGCACGGCGTGCGTTGGCCGAAATATGCTCGCTCCGAGGGTCTCTGTCGTTCAACCGGATGGACCTGGACGCTGTGCGCAGATACAGCCGGCTGGTGGGCGTCTATCTGGCCGATGATCCGGATCAACGCATATTTAACTCACGGCTGTCGCTTGAGTCGGTGGCGGCCTTTAACCTGGCGCTGGCCTATGAGTACAGCGGTGAGAGTGGCGAAGCTATGGCGGCATTCGAGGCCGCTATCGAGCTACTTCTGCAAGACCAGAACCATCACCTGATCCCGATGTCCGAAAGCCATTTGGCCCAGTTGCAGGTCAAGACCGGGCAACTCCGTGCCGCCGGTACCACCTACGATGCCGCGTGCCAATCCGTCGGTGACTGGCCCTCCCGTTCTCCGCTGAGCGGGCTGGCGTTTGTCGGGATGGGTCGGCTGCTCTATGAGTGGAATGAGCTTGATCGTGCGCACGAGCTCCTGCGACAGGGCTTGGAGCTAGGCAAGCAGTGGTCGCATTGGGAGATTCTGTTCCTCGGATATGCGAGCTTGATCGATGTCGCGCTGGCCGGCGGTGATGATGCCACGGCCCTCGCGATTCTGGATGAGTGGCAGACCGAGGCAAAGCGCATCGATATGCAGTTGGCGATGCCGGTCTTCTACGCGCACCGGGCATTGATAATGATGCGCACGGGCCGGCTCGGTGAGGCGCTTGAGTGGGCCTCCAGCTTTGGGATCCCTGGTGACGGCGGGATACCGTATGCGATGGAAGACCAAGCACTGATCCTTGCCCGCATTTGTATTGCCGGCGGGGATCTGGATCGGGCGGACGGGCTGCTGGCGCGTCTCAGGGCAGGCGCCGAGGGTGGGGGACGTCAAGGACGCCTGGTCCAGACCGGGGCCCTGGAATCCCTGCTGTTGGATAGCCAGGGGGACGGTCCTGGCGCCCTTGAGGCACTGACTCAGGCGCTCACACTGGCGCAGCCCGAGGGCTACGTGCGGACCTTTGTCGATCTCGGTGAGCCGATGCGGCGACTGCTGGAACGGGTGACGTCCATGCCTGAATACACCGCGCGCTTGCTGACGGCGGATGCCGCGCCCCAAAGGGGGCCTGTCCAGGATAGCCTGATCGAGCCGCTGTCGGATCGAGAACTGGACGTGCTGGCGTTGATGGCTGAGGGGTTGACCAATCAGGAGATCGCGGACCGGCTCTTCATCTCCGTCAACACGGTGAAGACGCACGCCAAGAGCCTCTACGGTAAGCTGTCTGTGCGCAATCGCGCTGAGGCGACGTTGCGAGCCAGGGAGCTGAATCTGATATAGGTGGTTTACGCGCAGTCGGCGCGGAAACCACCACTGCGTCATGTCCTTCCCGGTGCCGGAGTCGATGATCGGCTACCAGCAGGTCACGCCCAATCCACAACGGCTCGTCAAGGAGCAGGTCAACGATGGCCACCTCGTACTGACCCACCGCCAAACCACCAGATGGGGAGGATACCGGGATGAGGCTTGCGGGGATCACAGAGGCCGTCCTGGGCTGCGCCTTTGAGGTGATCAACGAGCTGGGTGCCGGATTCCTGGAATCCGTCTATGAGAGGACGCTTCACCAGAAGGAAGAAACTGGAAGATGGATAGGCAGACATTTCACATGGATGGAGAGGATGTACAGGAACTTTGTACTGCCCTGACTCTGCCCGTCCGGAATGCCTCCATAGGAATCCCTTTCGCCTATCTCTCCTGAATGTCCATCTGGAGATCCCCCTGTCCCGTCCATTCATGTTTGTCTCTTCTCTCACGCTGGACGAGAAGGGCCGCTTGCCGCAGGTGGCAGAGGGGCTGAAGGGCCATATCCACATGGATGGCGAGGATGTCTAGGATCGGAAAAGAGCATCCTGTGTATCCTGTCCATCCATGTTGAGTTCCCTGGTCGAGCGTGGTCTCGCCCTGATTGTGCCGAAGTAGAAGATCAGCGTCTGCATTGGGCTTCGCGTCAGGCGATCCTGGCTAGGATGACCGCCACGTGTAGGGGCATGGAATCCGGCCTGCCACCAGATGCGGTAGCCCTGCGGCTATCCTCGTGATATCGCTTCTCACCCGCGTCACACGACCGGGTGAGGGGGAGCCCCAGCAGCAATCACCTGGTCGAATCCCCCATACGGGTGGTGACGTTGGGTCGTTCGTGGGCTATACTGTGATCGAATACAGTTAGAGGAGGCGAGGACGGTATGCAGAGCAAAGCGATTCAGGTGACCGGGTTTACGAAGGCCTACGGTGATTTCGTCGCCGTGGATGGGATCAGCTTCAGTGTCGAGCAGGGCGAGGTGTTCGGCCTACTTGGGCCGAACGGTGCCGGCAAGACCAGCACACTGGAGTGTCTTGAGGGCATCCGGCGGCCGACCAAGGGTGCATTGGATGTGATGGGGGTGGATCCCAGCCGGAATGGGCGAAAGCTCCATAATCTTATCGGTGTTCAGCTGCAGACCTCAGGGTTGCCGGCGACGATGCAGGTGGATGAAGCGATGCGCTTCTTCTCTGCCTACCACGGTGTGACCCCGCGCTATGACCTGGTCGACCGGCTTGGCTTGTCGGAGAAGCGTGACAGCCAGTACGCGGAGCTCTCGACCGGCCAGCAGCGCCGCCTTGCTTTGGCGCTTGCGGTCGCTCATCGCCCGGCTGTGCTCTTCCTGGACGAGCCGACGGCCGGTCTGGACGTTGGGTCCCGCAGCGAGCTGCACGTGTTGATCCGTGAGCTTCAGTCAGAGGGCACCACGATCATATTGGCCACTCACGATATGGCTGAGGCTGAGAAGATGGCCGACCGCGTCGCTATCTTGCTGCAGGGTAAGGTGGTTGTGACGGGCACCCCGCGGGAACTGACGGCGACCGGTGCGGGTTTCACAAAGATCTCCGTACGGACCGAGAAGTCGTTGCTCTGTGAGAACGGCATCGCGTTCCCCGCAGTGCACCGGCGGCTGGTGAAGGACGAGTACACCGTCTACTTCAGCAAAGATCCCGGCCCGACAGTGAGTGGGGTCCTAGCCTATCTGACCGAGAAGCAGGAGACGCTAGTTGATCTGCGCGTTGAGCGCCCATCGCTCGAGGAGCGTTTCCTTGAGATTACACAGACCGGAGGGACGGCATGACGGCCTTGGTGAACCACTTCGCGTTTGAGTTCAGGACGGGGCTGCGTAATGCAACCCTATTGATGATGAACTACCTCTTCCCATTGGGCTTCTATGTGATGATGGGTCTGGTGATGACGCAGATCAATCCTATGTTCGCAGAGACGATGATACCGGCGATGGTCGTCTTCTCCGCGATGGCGAGCACCCTGTTAGGGATGCCGACGCCGCTCGTGGAGTCACGGGAGGCAGGCATTTTCCGAAGTTACAGGATCAACGGCGTCCCCGCGGCCAACATACTGTTGATGCCGGTGCTCACGACGGTGTTCCACGTTCTGATTGTTTCGGCGATCATCGCGCTGACGGGTGTCCCACTCTTTGACGGCATTGCGCCGGAGAACTGGTCGGCTTTCGCGGGGGTGACGTTGGTTGCAGTGCTCTCCTGTGCCGGTATCGGGTCTCTGATCGGTGTGGTTGCACAAGACTCGCGCGCGGTGGTTCTCTTCTCTCAGCTGATCTTCCTACCCGCGATGTTGATCGGTGGGGTCATGATGCCGCTGGATGTGCTGCCTGAGTCGGTGCGTCCCTTCTCTCTGCTGCTGCCCACCTCGCACGCGATGCAGGCGTACTTGGGCTATGCCTACGGTCAGGAGACCCTGCTTTCGCCGCTTGGCGCGGTGTTAGTTCTAACGGGCAGCGGAGTGCTGGCTTTTGGCCTGGCGATCTACCTCTTCAACTGGGACAGCAAGAACGATGCTCAGCGCGGGCATCCTCTGATGGCACTGCTGGCGCTGGTGCCCTATGTCATCGCGATGATCACCCAGATCTAGCCGGTGACGGACGGGTGGGCGGTCAGAGGATCGCCTACCCGTTTTGGGCATAGGGTCTTTCATTTATGAGCGCTCAACCCATACATTCCCACTCGTCCGCACGCCCAGAGGAAGCGTTACTCTGCACGCTGGACGCCGGGATGCGCGTCAAGCTCACACTGGTCTTGATCCCCGACCGCGTGAACGGTTCGTTGCCGGCGGGAGCGAGTGAGATATCCTTGATTGAGAGCTGGGCCGGTAGCCAGGTCTTTCCGGTGAAGCGGCTGTCCCTGACCCGCGCGGATGCTCAGCCCGAGGCTTTCCTGAATCGGTTGCAGTGTGCGCTTGATGGCATCATCCAGCTGGAGGTGCCGCAAGGATTGTCAATCGAGGATCGCGTCACCGACCTTGTCAACGCGATCCTGGACGTGCCCTCGGACTTCGCTCTGATGATCTTCGGCCATGGCGTCGTCGAAGCGCATTCTGTTCATCCTCTTGTGTGCCGGATCCTCGACTATCAGCCCCCCCAGATGCACCTCTATATGATCACCCCGACGGTCCCGCCCTTGGCCAATCTGCCGCGTCTGAGGGTGCGGCGACAGGTGTTGCAGGTGACCTGGCCCGAAGGGATCACCTGAAACCTGATGTCTCTGACGCATGTCGGAAATAACGTGTCCAGTTCTCTGTAGTCCGTGTGCCCCGCGATCCAGCGTTGACAGGCGTCGTTACCGCACGCCAGGCGTGTCTGTCAAAGTGTGATTTTGAAATCATAGAGGAACTTCCTATACTGGAGTCTGAGCCAAGACCAACAAGCTAAAGGGGACATAGTTGGGACGGTTGCTAAGCCTGCGTCGCGCTTACAGGTCGCTCTATGGCTGGGCCACGGAAAGACTCTATCACGAGCTCGCCTGGGGCTATGAGATCGTGGCTTGGGTGGTCAGTCTGGGCCGGTGGGATGCCTGGCGCCGCCAAGCTCTTGACCACGTGATCGGCCGGCGGGTGTTGGAGATCGGGTTTGGCACCGGGGTGTTGCTGGAGACGGCTGTTGATCGGGGTATGCTCATATTTGGAGCAGATCCATCGCCGGAAATGCATCGTGCTGCCACGAGACGGATGCGCCGCAGTGGCCGGGGAGCACCACGTGTTCGTGCCACGGCGCAGTTGCTGCCTTTCGCAGATGGGTCCTTCGACACTGCTATCTCGACATTTCCGTCCGGCTACATCTTCGACCCGGATTCCCTCAGCGAGGTCACGCGAGTGCTCTCCCGTTCTGTGGATGGCGGTGGCTCAGGGCGTCTGGTGATCACTGGGCTGGGCTTCCGGTCTGACCGGCCGTGGCTTCTGCGGCTTCTGCGCACTCTTTTCGCTGGATCGGACATAGATAGCGTGGAATGGTATGTCGCTCACGTGGCCGGATTGGGATTCCAGGTGACTGTGGTGGATGACGTTGCCCTGCCGGTACGGGTGCCGGTGTTGATCTTGCAGCGGCCGGTGCGTTTGGAGGAGGTGTAGCGACATCATGAGCGGTCAAACCCTGAGGCTTCGCGGACGGGTCACCATCGGGGGACACATCCAGGCGCGGCGCCCCGGCTGTCGCCGGCTCTCGATTCCCGAGGGACCGGGGGATAGCTACAGGGTCGCGCAACTGGACGACACCACGGCTCTGCCCAGGTCTCGTTTCCCGTGGACGCCGCCTGTTGAGTTGCGTGTGACGGCGCGCGTTTCGGCGCCCAACCTCCCGGGAACGTGGGGGTTCGGTTGGTGGAACGATCCCTTCAGCCTGCAGCTGGGGCTGGGCGGCGCGACGCGGCGGTTGCCGGCCTTGCCCAATGCTGCCTGGGTCTTCTATGCCGCGCCTCCGAATTACCTGGCATTGCGTGATGATCACCCTGCGCAGGGACTGCTGGCTGCAACGTTTTCCTCTCCGCAGCTTCCGGCTGCCCTCTTGGCACTGGGGTTGCCGGTTGCATCGCTCTTGATGTCGCCCTGTACCGCGCGTGCAGTTCGGCGTGTGGCGCGCGGGTTTGTGCGTGAGGACGCGGCGGTCCTGCCGCTGGATCCCGCGCAGTGGCACACGTATGTCCTGACGTGGACAGAGGATGTGGTTCGCGTGACTGTGGATGGTGTTGTCGCGTTCTCCACGCCGGTGGTGCCGACCGGTCAGCTCGGCCTGGTGTTGTGGATCGACAACCAATACGCTGCTTTCCCGCCGGACGGCCGCCTGCGCATGGGCTCAAGCGCTAGCCCCGACGCGTGGCTGGACGTCGCGGATTTGAGTCTGTCGAGGCTGACTGTCGATCCTGATGCCATCCGTGTGAGGGCCGATCGGTCTGAGCTCACGCCGGCGGGTTCACAGGCTCTTTCGAAACAGAGGAGGTGAAGATGCCGACCGCGACTGCCGCAGCTCATCCGAACTTGGCCTTTGTGAAGTATTGGGGCCGGCGCGACGCCGCACTCAACATCCCGGAGAACGGCTCGATCTCCGTCAACCTGAGCGGCGCGACGACCACAACGACGGTCACCTTCGATGGGGCGCAGGGACAAGATGACGTCACACTCAATGATGTCGTGGCCAATACCCCGACTCTGACACGTGTCAGCGCGCACCTAGATCGTGTTCGTGCACTGGCTGGCATCACGACCCGGGCGCGTGTCGTCTCTCACAACGACTTCCCCGCGGATGTCGGGTTCGCGTCCTCCGCGTCGGCCTTCGCGGCGCTATCATTGGCGGCGACGCGAGCTGCCGGTCTCGATCTTGACCTGTATGATCTCTCGATCCTGGCGCGCAAGGGATCGGGGTCGGCGTGTCGCTCCATACCGGATGGCTTCGTCGAGTGGCTTCCCGGTTGGGATGATGCGAGTTCCTACGCGCGGTGCCTCGCGCCGTGCAACCATTGGGATCTCCGCGTGGTGACCGTTGTGCTGCCCGGTAGGCCCAAACTGATCTCGTCCTTGGCCGGACACCGGGCGGCGCCGACCAGCCCCTTCTATCGCGCGCGGCTCAAGGAGATGCCGCACACGCTGGACCTTGTGCGTCAGGCGCTGCTGGCGCGCGACTTCGCGAGCTTTGGGTTGGCGGTCGAGCGGGAGGCGTGGTCGCTGCATGCCGTGGCGATGACGTCTCACAGTGAGGGTGCCCCATGGCTGAGCGGTATCTTCTACATGGAACCCGCGACGGTGCGGCTGATCCGTGCTGTGCAGCTGTGGCGTCGGGACGGGCTGCCCGTAGCGTTCACGCTCGATGCAGGGCCCAGCGTCCATCTGCTGTGTGAGGGATCATCCCTTGGGGCGGTGCTTGCAGCGGTGCCGTCCGCGGTGGCCGGGACTGCACCTCAAGTGATCGTCAGCCGTCCGGGGCGGGGTGCGTGGCTGGTCAACGAAAACGACGGAGCCGAAGCCCCGTCGTTTTCGTCGACTACGCTGTAGACGTGCTGCCCTCTCGGGGCACTAACTAGATGACCGTGCCGTCCGGGATAGTGACGCCCTTGGGAACGATCACCAGGCCATCTTTGATGACGTAGTTCTCAGTCTCCAGATCCTCGGAGTCCTTGCGGCCACGGATCACCACGTTGTGTCCGATGCGGACGTTCTTGTCGAGAATTGCGTTCTCGATGACGCTGCCCTCGCCTACACCCATGTCGGGCAGTCCCAGCCGGCGATTCTCCTCGATTTGGGCCATCGTTTCATAGAAATCTGCGCCCATCATAACGACCTTGCGTAGGTGAGCGCCGGGGTTGATGATACTGCGCAGCCCGACCACACTGTCGGCCACCATTGCATGGTCCAAGCGGCAGCCGGGGGCCAGCACGACCCCGCGAATCGATGAATCGATGACGCGGCTGCCCGAAAGGTATCGCGGACGCGTGTAGATGGGCCACTCCGGAGCGAAGAAATCAAAGGGTGGGTTGGGCCCGGCCAACGCCAGATTGACTTCATAGAAGGACCGCATTGTACCGATGTCCTCCCAGTAGCCCTCGAAGGGATAGGCGTAAACCCGGAGTCCCTTCTTGATGGCTGCCGGAATGATGTCCGTTCCGAAGTCCGAACCTGACTCCTCGCGCAACGTCTCCACCAGGCTATTGGCTGCGAAGACGTAGATCCCCATAGAGGCCAGATAGGGTTTTTCTCCGTCCCCGCTGGTCAGGTTGGGGAGTTCCTCCGCAGAAGGTTTCTCCTGCCACTCGGTGATCCGGCCATTGCTGTCCGCCTTCAGGATGCCCAATCGAGGAGCGTCCGCTGCACTTACAGGCTGCGCGGCTATCGTAATGTCCGCCTGATTTCTCTCGTGGAACTGCACGAAGAGTGAGTAGTCCATCCGGTACAAGTGATCGCCCGCCAGGATGAGGATATTCCGTGGTTCGGGTACTTGTAGCTGGAAGAGCTGTTTCCGCAGGGCATCCGCTGTTCCCTGATACCAGGACTCGTTGTTCGGTGTCTGTTCCGCGGCCAGAATGCGAACCCACCCGCCGGAGAAGGTGTCAAACCGGTAGGTGCGGACGATGTGCCGGTGCAGGGAGACCGAGTTGAACTGGGTCAGCACGTAGATGCCGTTGATCCCCGAATTGATGCAGTTGCTCATCGGGATGTCGATCAAACGATAGTACCCGGCAAGCGGTACAGCCGGCTTGGCACGGAGCTTTGTGAGAGGATAGAGTCGAGTTCCGGGTCCCCCTCCCATGATGACGCCCAACGTGTCTTTCATGAAACTCAACATGGATATCCCCCTTAACGGTTTCGTGACGACACTCTTTGGAATACCAAAGTACTCTCTTGGTCTATTATAGGCAGGTAGTGTGATTAGTAAACCTCCCCGTTTGACTGGCGCTTTGACTGCGCTATAGTGTGCCCCGCGTTCCGACCATCACGCATGGAAGTGATCCTATGCTAACCAAGCGCCGCATCCACCTGATACTGCTCGTGCTGATCCTGGCTGTGGGGTTTGCTCTCCGGCTCCTGCAACCCACACTGGTGGAGTTCAAGCGCGACGAGGCGACCATCGCGCGCCTGGGCCAGGCGATCGCTTACGAGGGGTATCTGCCGGCTGTGGGGGTGGATTCCTCTCTGGGCATCGACAATCTGCCGTTGACGCTATATCTGGCTGCGCTGCCACTGCGGGTCTGGGCTGACCCCCTGTCGGCGGTGGTCTTCACGTGTCTGCTCAACAGCCTGGCACTGCTGGTCTGCTACTGGCTGACGCGCACTGGTCTGGGGAAGACTGAGGCGCTGCTAGCGACGCTGTTTTTCGCCGTAAGCCCCTGGGCCGTGCTGTATGCGCGCAAGATCTGGTCGCGCACACTGCCGATCTTCACCTTGGCTTTTATGGTGTCGCTGTTCCTGACCTTTGTACTGCGGCGCAAGTGGGCGTTGGTGGGGGCCTTTGTCAGCTTGGCTGGGCTCTTGGGTCTGCAGTTGGAGGCCCTGGCCTTTGTGCCCATCCTGGGATTGGCCATCCTTCTGTATCGAGACGCTGTAGCGTGGCGCCCTCTGGTGGTCGGGGGTCTTGTCTTCTGTCTCTTGATGTTGCCCTACGCGCTCCACGATGCGGGCCAAGGATGGCAGAACACGCTGGGGCTCCTGGGATATGCCGGCGGTGGCGGGGTGTTTTCCTGGGACGCTGTGTGGTACGCTCTCTCATTGCTCGGCGGGCAGGGGATTGAGGGGCAGGCCGGCCCCTTCTATCTGCAGTTCCGGCAAGAGCTGGGGCCCTTCTGGTGGTTCAACTATGTGTTGAGTGTGCTGTTGGCCGCCTCACTTGTCTACGGCGTCGTGGAGGCGTTCCGGAACCACGACCAGAGTCGGCGGCGCACTTTGACACTGATGCTGCTCTGGTTCTTCGTCCCCATCTTGCTGCAGCTTGAACCTTCAACTCCGACGCAGCGCCACTATTACGTGATGCACTATCCCGTGCAGTATATGTTGATAGGTGCCTTCCTGGTGCAGGCCGCAGCCTGGGTGATGCGCTGGACCACGGCCCACGGTCGCGTTGGAATGGCCCAGATTGCCTGGGGTGCAGTCGCGGGTGGCTTGGTGCTTGGGTGCGGCTGGCAGGTGCTGGTCACGGCGCACCTGCGCGGCTATATGGTGGCGCATCCGACGACAGGAGGCTATGGCATTCCACTGCGCTACACACGAATGGCCGCGGTCGAGGCGCGGGCCCTCGCGCCCAAGGGCGAGATCATTGTCCTGGCGGAGGATACTCGGCCGATCATGACGGAGACGCCGACGGTCTTCGATGTGCTGCTCTTTACGGTGCCACATCGCTTCGCTGATGGTCGCTCTGCTCTCCCGCTGCCCCAGCGCGAGCAAGTGGCCTACATCGTCGGTCCGCTGGCGCCCCCGGTGGATGGGGACCACCCGTTGGAGATTGGCCTGTCCCGGCTGGCGTCGCTCTCCCTACTGGAAGGCGGCCCAGTTGTGGAGCTTCCGGATGGTGTGTCGTACAAGACCTATGAGTGGACCGGTGCGGATCGCAGTGCCCTTGTCTCGGGGATGGCGCCACTGGCGATGGGCATACCGTTTGCCAACAACGTGGTCTTCGCCGCTTACGAGGCCCCGGTTCGGGTGTCGGCCGGTGAAAGCTTCGATGTGTGGCTTGCCTGGTGGCTGCGGGCCGGCGTCCCCGGGGACACGGATTATCATTTCACGGTGCAGCTTTTCGATGCGGAAGGTGCGCCGGTCAGTCAGGATGACCATGCGGCGTTCGCCTCGGATCAGTGGCAGATGGACGACCTGGTGCTCAGCCGGTTTGGTCTGTCGCTACCGCCGGAGCTGGCGCCGGGCACATATCGATTGCGCGCCGGTATGTACACTTACCCCGACATTCAGAGTGTGGCCGTTGTCGATCCTGAAGGCCGCCCTGTTGATGATGGCGTTACGCTGACCGACGCTTTGGTCGTGGAGTGAGAGCCACGTCGGACGCGTGCAGCGGAGGTCAGCAGAGCAACCTGGCGATGGGGTTCTGAATCGCTGAACCGCTGCGGGGAACGAATCCGCCGAATGCTTGCGTGTGGCGGGCTTGAGGAAGCTGGGGAGGCCAGCCTGCCAATACGGGTGCGGTTTGGAAAGGGCCAGAGACGCCGAGAGGGCTCTCTGACTGACCGCGGCGCAGTCCCACTTTCATTCGGACCCGCACCCTGGCAGTCTTGGCCTTGAGCTTGGTCGGTAGTGCAGGTGACTCCCGGCCAAGACTGCCTGTGCGTGATCAGGTTCTTGGATCTAACTCTGGCCCGCGAAACCGGGTTCCGGCGTCGCCTTGATGATCTCATCCACGACATCGCTCACAATGGTGAATCCCGCACCGTCGTAGGTCTCGATTGCGCCCTGATCGCCCAACTTGGACATCTCAGGGTCGATGCCGATTTCGCCAAGGAACCGCGTGTCGAAGGTCGACGCCAGGGTCGCCGTATCGCCTTTGCCGAAGATCTCATAGCGCTCGCCGCAGTGCGGGCAGATGACGTAGGACATATTCTCGACCACGCCGATCAGCGGTGTGCCCAAGTGCTCTGCCATGTGCGCGGCCTTGCTGACGACCATGCCGGCCAGGTCCTGCGGCGAGGTCACGAGCACGATCCCGGTGACGGGCAGGCTCTGCATCACGGTCAGGGCGGCGTCCGATGTGCCGGGCGGCATATCCACGACCAGAGCGTCCAGATCGCCCCAGAAGACGTCATTCCAGAACTGGTTGATCGCGTTGGTGATCATCGGCCCGCGCCAGATCACGGCCTGACTCTTGTCCTCGAGCATCAGGTTGATTGACATAATCTTGATGCCCATCGAGGTCTGCGGGGGCATAATGCCCAAGGGTGACATCGTGGGGGCGTCGCCGACACCGAAGAGCTTGGGAATGCTGGGACCGGTGATGTCGGAGTCAAGCACGCCCACGCGATAGCCCTTGCGCCGCAGCAGCACGGCCAGCATCGCGGCGACGGTGGACTTGCCGACGCCACCCTTTCCACTCATCACAGCGATGACGGTCTTGATGCGGTTGAGGTTCCCGGCTGGGAAGTTGCCCTGCTGCTCCTGCCGGCCGCCCAGTTTCTCTCGCAGCGCTTCGCGCTCTTCCTCATTCATTGAGGCGAGGACGATGTCGACGTTGAGGTCCTCCTCGAGTGCGTCGACAGTACTGCCGGCATCGGCAGAGATGTCGTCCTTGAGTGGACAATTGGGCACCGTGAGCGCGATGGTGACTTTGACGTCCTGGCCATTGACCTCGACGTCCCGAACCATGCCCAGATCCACAATGTCGCGGTGGAGTTCTGGATCGATGACCTGCTCCAGTGCTTTCAGCACCTGTTCCTTTGTAACCACGTCTTCCTCCGTTGAGTGTAAGAGTCTGTTGTTTCTGTTGATTCCCAGGAGAAGGCCCCCGAAGAGGGGGTCCCCGAAGAGGGGGCTGTTCATTCTGCGGCGTCACGCCCCCGTAGCCCGATAGGCATCTTGGGGCTGTGCGTGCTCAGATTGCAGCTGCTTCCGTGGATTGCATCTGGGCCTCAGTCATTTCCTCTGTGCCCGGCTTGACCTCCCAGATCTTCTCCGGCGCGGTCAGTTTGTCGATGTAGAGTACACCGTTGAGGTGATCGATCTCGTGCTGAAACACCCTGGCCAGGTAGTCTCGAGGGCGCAGGCGGAACCGTTTTCCATTGATATCCAGACCACGTACCAGCACCTCAGTGGCCCGCTCGACTTCGCCAACGTACCCGGGCACGGACAGACATCCCTCAATGCCGGTCTCGACCTCGCGGGATTCCCTCATAATCTCGGGGTTGATCACCACGAATAGCTTGCCGCTTCCCCACACTTCCTCATCCTCCGGCAGTTCAATGACGATGATACGAGTCAGCTCGCCAATCTGGGGGGCCGCCAGACCCACCCCATCGGCCTCGACCATGGTCTCGACCATATCCTCGGCCAGTTGCCGAATCTCAGGCGTCATTGCCTGCACCGGGCGTGCTCGCTTACGTAGGCGGGGATCCCCAACAGTAATTATCTCCCGCAGAGCCATTTTGCCTCCAAAGAATATCGCAGCCTTTCTTCCGGTATTATACACGGTTGTGCGCCTGAGTGACGGGCGCGTTATGTCTGATCTTGACCTCTGTCCGCTCCTATGTCGCGTCCCATGTCGCGGTGTAGATCGTCATAGGTGGCGAACCAGGTGAGCATCTCCTGCTGACGGCGGTTGGATTCGATCTCCCGTTGATGCTGCCGATAGGCGTACTGGCGGTTGGAAATCGTCGACTGGACTTCCTCCGGACGGCGCACGAACTTCAGTTCGAACTTACCCTGGGTACCGGCGGTCTCGAACTGCACGTGCCCGTAGTCGAGCGCCCGTGCAACGATATTCGGCACTTCGAACCCCAGGTTCTGGATGCGGTCGAGCCGCGCTTCGTGCCGGGATTCCTGGAGCAGCAATGGGCGCCTCTCGACAAGGATGATGTGGCTCGACGTCAGTTGGAAGTAGTCGTTGCGCCAATCCTCCACAAACCAGAGCAGCACACCGAAGACCACAGCTTCGAGCACCAGCCAGCCAACCATCCAGATCAGGAAGTTCTCGGCGCCCCATACTGAGCTCAGTACCACGATGCCGCCGAGGGTGCTGACCAGGAAGATCAGGAATGGGGCTGAATAGCGGAGTAGTCCTGGGAGCCAGAAGCGCCGCCAGATGATGGTGTCGCCGTCCGTCTCCACCCAGGATGCGGGGAAGAAGTATTCCCATATCGAATTCAGCAGAATGGCGGGCAGGAAGCTGGTGCGCGACTCGGTGCGGTTCTGGATCACGGTCTGCGGCGACGACGGCGGTGATTCTCCGACCACGAGCCGGCGGGCGAGCATATCGCGGATCTGGCCACGGGTTCGGAGGAGATTGCGTGCCTTTGATCGCTCGATCTGCTGTGAGATCAGCCGCCGCATCTCGCCCGGTTGGGGGATGTAGCTCATGTCAATACTCACGGTTTCACCGGCGGTCTGCAGCACCAAGTTGCCGTAGCCCAGCAGGTTGGCGGAAAAACCGGGTTGGATTTCGTAGAGGTCCTCAATGTTGTCGAGCGCGCTTTCCTCCTGTTGGGTGGAGAAAGGGCCGACGCGCTCGATGTGGATGACTCTCTGCGTCGTGACGACAAAGAAATCGTCGCGCCAGTTTATATAGTGCCAGATGATGCCGAGGCTGAGTCCCAAGACGGGCAGCGACAGGATCGCCGCGATCAAGAGACTGGCGGGGCCGCCGGTGATGATAAGGGCAATGATGGCAGGTACGAGGATGAAGAGGATGGCACCCAGTACCCCCGTTTGGCGGAGGAGGCGGATCCAATGCCGCTGGACGACGACGATCACCCACTCATCGTCACGGATCCAGTCAAACTGCCGCAGGTTGCGGCGCTTTTCGACCTCTTCTGAGACCATCAGCCGGCGCCGCAGGTAAGGCCGTTGGGCGAGCAGGTCGGTGAACTCGGAGCGCAGTAGGTAGATAACACGCGCATAGCCGTCGGCGGCTGCGGTCACGTCGTGGAAGTCGCCCACCAGGAGGCCGGTCTCCCCAGCCTCATCGCCGGGCCCCAGTGTGCCGAGGTCCCGAATTATGCCTTCTTGGTCGACGGCGTTCAGCTGAACGTGCCCGCTGAGTATTAGGAAGAGGCGATCGGAGATCTCGCCCTGTCGGAAGAGCCACTCGCCGTTGCCGAAGACCTGCTCGTGTGTGATCTGGGCGATGCTGTACAGCTCAAGCTCGCCGGCACGATCCGAGAGTGCACCGAAGAGGGGGATCTCTTGCAGCGTGGTAACGAGATGGTTGGGCTTGAGGGGGGCCACCAAGTGTTCGCGCAGATACCGACTCTGCTGATAGATGCGGATCAGGTCGCGGAATGGGAGTACCAGAGCTAGAGTAGGCACCACCGCTTCGACGGTGACGCGCTCAAGAGTGCCGACTTCCAGGCTGGTGCGTCCCATGGTCACCCCTGCTTCCCTTTCGCCCAGGTCCTGAACCTCGAGCGGTTGCTCCGGGAGCCGATGGGTGACCTTGACGCGCCCTTCCAGGATCACAATCGTCTTGTTGGGCGTTTCCTCTTCAAGCAGCAGCACATCGCCGACATCGTAGGCGTGCTGTTCAACGTGGGGCACCAGTCGAAGGAGTTCTTGTTCTCCCTCTTCCTCCAGATCCCAGAACATTGGGACCTTTTTTAGATGCGCGAGGACTTCGTTCGGTTCCATATAATTGATTATAGCATAATCTCTTTTTCTCACGCAAGCGCAGCAGCATACCCGTCCAGGGTCTCACCGGCGGTGCGCTTCCACGAGAATGTCTGTGCCTGTTGTACCGCGTTTGACCTCAGGGCGGCGTGGAACTCGTCGTCAGTCAGCAGCTGGATGAGAGCGCCGGCCATGCCCTGCACATCCTGTGGAGGGAGCAGCACACCGGCGTTGCCGACCACCTCGGGAATACTGGACTGGTCGCTGCCCACGACGGGCGTGCCGCAAGCAAGTGCTTCCAGTGGGGGGTATCCGAAGCCCTCATACGTTGAGGGAAAGAGAAAGACCCTGGCCCCACGCAGCAGCGCGGGCTTATCCTCCTCAAGGACAAACCCGAGGAAGTGGACCGCCTCTTCGGGAATGGTGGCCTCCCGTGCCAGACGGCGGGGATCCGGCGTGAAGGCCGTGTCGGACGTGGGGAGCCGTCCCGCCACGACCAGCTCGGCATCCTCGCACGCTCTGCGGGTGGTGCTGAAGGTGCCAAAGAGTGCCCGAAGGTTCTTGCGCACATCAAAGCCCCCGAGATAGAGGCTGTAGCGCGGTGGGCATCGGAGCCTCTCACGGATTTGGCGGTCGCGCGGGCCGGGCCCGGCGGTGAAGTTCTCATCCACAGCGAGATGAATCGCGCGGACGGTCCTATCCGGCAGATGTAGATGCTCCAGGATGTCCCTGCGGGAGGCTTCGGAGTCAGTGAGCACCATCCGGGCCCGTGATGTTGTGGCGCTCACCAATGCCGTGTACAGCCTGACCATCGCGTTGCCTCGATACGCCGGAAGCAGCAGCGGGATCAGGTCGTGAACGGTGACGACGGTCGGCACGGCCCTGCTGGCCGGCGGCGCCCAATAGGGGACGTGAAGCAGGTCCGCGTTCATCCGCCGTGCCAAGCCTGGCACGGTGATCTGCTCCCACCAGACCTTGTGTACATTGGTCCGTCCGGTGGGGTGTGGCACCAGCGTGACCCTGGCATGGCTTGGGCGACGTTCCGCGTGTGGCGGCAGCCCATAGGGGAGGAGAACCACCAGTTCCAGGGATGGCTCAAGCGCAGCCAACGCCGTGACCAGCCGCCGGACGTACTGGCCACTGCCGGTTGCGGGCGCGTCCCAGAACCATCCGTTGACGACGATACGCATGGGTGCCCTTTCTCAGGTGACCAGCCCTCGTTCTAGGCTTGGGCCGGAGTACCGAATCAGCCGGAGCGGGGGATCGGCGCTATCTGAGACATCTGTGGTTCACAACTGGACATACCACAGGAATTGGGGGGCAGGGAGTCTAGCCCCAAGCTTGAGCGAGGTGCCTACTCCCGCAGGTGGATATTGATGGCCTGCAGCCCGCGGTCAGTGGTCTCTACTTCGTACCAGACCGGGGTGTCCTCTGTGTAACTGCTAATATCTCCATCGACGCCGCTGCGGTGGAAGAAGACGTCACTCCCCGCACTCTGTGTGATGAAGCCAAAATGTTTGTCGTCACGATACCATTTGACCACGCCCGCCCTCAATCCCGGGGCAGCATCAACGGGCTCGCGGCAGCTGGGGCATTTCGTCGGTGTCTCTGCTTCGAGTCCCATTCCCTGCTGGAGGCGCTGCTCCTCTACCCGGTAAACGAAGTTCTTGCTGCAGGTCTCACACGTCAGTAGCTCATCGCGGAAAGGCATATGTTATCTCCAGTGATTTCTCTGATAGCTCGGTCGAGTCTCCAACATTAGAAGGTGGTCTAAGCTTGAAGATATCTAACTATACGCGAAAACAGCTGATCGGACAAGTGATGTCATCGGGTGATGCGCTCATTGATTTCCGGTACGGCTGGGGTAGACTTCCGCCTATGAAACGTCAACATCAACAACGTGGGTGTGGGGAGCGATGGCTGGGCGTGGCTCTGACGCTTCTAGGCATATCGTTGTTGTTGGGGAGCGGTACTACACCGTCACTTGATCTGCAGGCAGAACTGGATCAGCTGAGTGCAGGTCAGGCATTCAACTTCTTCTCCTGGGAGGTCGATGCGTTGTTGCAGAAAGCCCTCTATGGGCTGCTCTCCCCTCAGCGATTCCTGGACGACGAGCAGCAGAGCCGTTTCGTTCTTGCGTATCTGGAAGATGTCGGTGAGGCAAGCCAGCTCTCTGATGAGATTGACCGGATCTACTCCGATCCCGAAATCGCCCATCCTGACACGGCCAGTCACAAGGAGCAGAAGGCATTTGCTGATTTGCGCAGCAGGATGGCCCGACGAGCGCCCATTGCGGAGGCTATCTTGCAGGCTCAGGTGAGCCTGATCCTGGCCGGTGGTGGGGTTGGCGTGCTAGCGTCCATTCTGCCCCCAGTGACCGGCACCTTCACCCCTCTTCCTACCATCCTGGTGGTCTCCCCACGTGACAAGATCGAGAGCACCTACCAGCAGCAGTTGGTGGCCGGCCTCACGGCCGCCGAGCGGGTGCAGATTGAGGATCGCGTCATCGATGCGCAACCGGATTATGCTTCCTACGTGACTGAGATCGGGGGATTGGCTGCCTATCCAGCCATGCTGCTGGAGACTTCGTCGATCGATTGGGTGACGGATGTGTTCGCGCACGAGTGGGTGCACCATTACCTCACCTTCTTCCCCTTGGGGTGGAACTATATGCGCTTTGGTGAGACCCGCACGATCAACGAGACGACCGCTTCCCTGATTGGCGACTGGGCGGGGCAGGAGATCTTATTGCGGTTCTATGAACCGCTCTTCGTCGCCAGCAAAGAGCTGCCTGAGGCGTTGGTGGCTGCGCCGCCCGATGAGGGTGATACGGGTCAGGTGTTTGACTTCAGAGCTGAGATGCATCATACGCGTGTCACAGTGGATGGGATGCTGGCCGAGGGCAAGATCACCGAGGCCGAGTGGTATATGGAAGCGCAGCGGCGCTACTTCGTGGCCAACGGGTACCGTATTCGCAAGCTGAACCAAGCCTATTTTGCTTTTCACGGGGCCTATGCCAGCACGCCAGGCGGCGCAGCCGGCGAGGATCCTATCGGGCCCTTGGTGCGCCAGGTCTGGGCCCTGAGCAAAACGCCGGCTGAATTCCTCCAGTCCATTGCGCCGGTGGTGACGCTGGACGATCTCAGGTTGCTGGTGTGGGGCGATGGTGCTACGTCACCGGGCCCGGCGTAGTCGTTGCTCTCGTAGGTCGTTATGGTATAATTCAGGTGTTTTCTGGATAAACTGAGGTCGAGGTAACGATTGTTTAACCCAATTGACTGGCTTCTAGGGCTCTTCTCGCTGGACATAGGCATCGACCTTGGCACGGCGAACACGCTTGTCTACGTGCGCGGCAAGGGTATCGTCAGCAATGAGCCTTCCTGGGTGGCGCGGGATCGCTACAGTGGCTTGATTCTGGCCGTGGGTTCTGAGGCGAAGGAGATGGTAGGGAAGACTCCTGATAACATCGTCGCCATTCGGCCCCTGCGTGACGGCGTGATCTCGGAGTATGACGTCACTGAGGTAATGCTGCGTCATTTCATCGAGAGGGCCCACAGACAGATCCACATACCCACTCCCCGTCCTCGGGTTGTTGTGGGTATCCCGAGTGGTGTGACTGAGGTGGAGAAGCGCGCTGTGCATGATGCAGCTTTGGAAGCCGGGGCCCGTGAAGCTTACTTGATCGAGGAGCCCATGGCTGCGGCTCTGGGGGCCGGCCTGCCGGTGACAGAGCCGCAGGGCAGTATGATAGTTGACATCGGCGGTGGCACGACTGAGGTCGCCGTCTTTGCTTTGAAGGGCATTGTCGTCAGCCGGAGCCTGCGTATTGCCGGTGACGAGCTCGATGAGGATATTGTGCTGTACGCTCGCCAGAAGTACAATCTCGCTATCAGTGAGCGCATGGCCGAGCGCATCAAGATCAACATCGGATCGGCCTATCCCCTGCCTGAAGAGCGCACAATGGCAATGCGTGGCCGCAACTTGATCACGGGCCTGCCTGATGAGATCGAGATCAGCAGTATCGAGATCCGCGAGGCTTTGAGTCGTTCCACCAACGTTATCGTCGATCTGGTGCGTGATGCGCTGGATGAAACACCGCCGGAGCTGATCTCTGACTTGATGGAGACAGGGATCTGTCTGGCCGGTGGTGGTGCCCTGCTCAAGGGGCTGGCGGAACGTATCAGCGAAGAAACGCACATCCGGGCCTGGGTGGCCCAGGCCCCGCTGACCTGCGTGGCCCGTGGCGCGGGTTTGGTGTTGGAGAACTTCGATGCACTGCGGGCAACGCTATTCTCCGATGACAACTGGCGCCCCGGAGGCTCTGCTTCCTGGTAGTCACTGGGCAGCGTCGTATGCCAATGAGAGATCGACGTTCCAGATGGGGGGACGACAGCGGCGTTGAGGGTGCCAAATGAAGCGCGACCGCGGGCTCTGGTTGGCTTGGGTGTTGTTGATCCTTGCCCTGGTCCTCATTGTTCTCAGTGAGTCCGGTGCTCTCGGCCCCGTAGAAGGAGTGCTGAGCTTCGTGGTTGCACCGGTCGAGCGCGCGGTCTCGGCGATCGTCAAGGGCGTGGGCTCTGTAGCGGGCGATACACGTGACGTTGCTGAGTTGCAGCAGCGCGTGGCTGAGCTAGCGTCTGCTAATGAAGCGCTCGTTCAGGAGAACTTCCGTCTGAGGGAATACCAGGCGGAGAATGAGGAGCTGCGACGCCAGCTCAACTTCCACCAAGAGAACCCCACTTATGGTTCCATCGGCGTTGACGTTGTGGAACACGGCTGCACGATCTTCCCTTGCGGCACTGTGGTGGGCCAGGATACCAACCCCTATCTCCGCTTCGTTATCATCACTGTGGGCTCGCAGCATGGCGTGGCCGTGGGCATGCCGGTGGTGACCGGCGGCGCGGCGATGATCGGCCGGATTGCGCGCACCTCGCCCAACCTCTCCTATGTTCAGCTTATCAATGACCCGGCCAGCCTCGTCGTGGCGATGCTGCAGCAGTCACGGGTGATGGGAGTCGTGGAGGGAACCGAGGAGGGGCGGTTGCTGATGACCAACATCCTTCCGGATGAAGAGGTCGCCGAAGGTGAGACGATCATCACGTCCTCAATCGGTGGGATGTTGCCGCGCGGGTTGATCTTGGGTCAGGTCGAGTCCGTGACTTATCTGGAGTCAGATCTGTTCCAGCAGGCTGTGATCCGTCCGGCCGTTGATTTCCGCCGTATCGAAACGGTCCTGGTCATCACGGATTTCCCACAACCGGATCTGGATGAGCTAGCCATCCCATGAGCCTCTACTATGGTATCCCGATTCTCCTCATCGCAGCGGTGGTGCAGAGCTCGTGGCTGGAGGATGTCCAGATATTGGGCGGACGTCCGGATCTGGTGCTGCTGTTGGTCGTGACCTGGTCGATTATCCGGGGCGCCAGAGAGGGTGCCGTCTGGGGATTCGTCGGCGGACTCTGCTGCGATCTGCTCTCAGGAGGCAGTTTCGGGCTCTGGACGTTGTCGTTGACCGTCGTTGGTTTTCTGGCCGGGCAGCCCTGGGTTCATGCGCTGGGCCCCACTCTTATGAGGCTGGCCCTGATGTCGGCGTTGGGAACGGTTCTGGGCCACTTGGTCCTCCTGTTGACGATGATCTTGTTGGGATATGTAGTGAGTCTTGGCCGCGGATTCCAGACAGTGGCACTCCCAGCGGCCGTGCTGAACTTCCTGCTCTCGCCGTTCGCTTTCACCTTCCTGGTCTGGTTCCACCATCGCTCCCGCGCGCAATTGGGAGGATTTTCCCAATGAGCCGCCGGTTTGGCTTGCTGAGGGCAGGATTGGGTGATCGCCGGCGTGAGGGGCGTGAGTCCACCGATGATGGCGCGTCAAGGTCAGCTTGGTTCGTCAAGTCTCCGCGTGTCGCCCTCTTGGGGTGGGTGATCCTGCTTGTTCTGGGCCTCTACACCATTCGACTCTGGCAGCTGCAGTTTCTTGAGGGTGGTTCGTGGCTGGCTCGGGCGGAGGAGCAGCAAAGCCGTTTGCTGACGATTAGCCCGCCGCGGGGCGTGATTTACGACCGAAATGGCGATATCCTGGTCCGCAACGTGGCCGCTTACAACGTGACCATCACACCGGGTGAGTTACCGGATGACCTTGAGCGGGAACGTGAGATCTTGATGCGCCTTGCGCAGCTCTTGGACATCCCCTACAGCACGACCGAGGGCTTCGACCAGCCGGAGTACCGCGGCGAGATCAGCGCGATTGGGCGCGCGGGCTTCCCGCCGTTTGGGGAGGCCCCGTCTCCCGGTCTGTTGGAGATGGTTGAGGCGGTGCGGTGGTTGGAGCCCTATGCGCCGATTGTGGTGGATGAGAACATCGATCGCGATCTCGCGCTACTAATCGCGCAAGAGGGAAGCGTGACAATGCCGGGCACCGGCATCGAGACTATCTCACGACGCAGGTATGTCTACGGCGCACTCACCTCCCAAGTTCTGGGTTTCCTTGGACCAATTCCGCCGGACAGCGTTGAGACCTACAAGCAGAAGGGCTACAATGCCAGTGTGGACCGGATTGGCTATGCCGGCGTGGAGGCCCAGCTAGAGGAAGAGTTCCGCGGCGTTCCCGGACGGCAGTTGGTAGAGAAAGATGTGCTGGGACAGCAGTTGGCGATCCTGAGTGAGACCGCTCCGCGCCCTGGGGACAATGTCTACCTGACACTGGATATGCGTCTGCAGGCGGTGGCCCAACAAGCCCTGCTGCAGGGGATGGAAGAGGCCGGGTCCGAGCGTGGGGCTCTTGTGGTCCTGGATCCGCGCGATGGCCAGGTGCTGGCATTGGTCAGCTTGCCCACCTATGACAACAACATGTTCAGCAAGAGGCTGGATGAGGATGCGTATCAGGCATTGTTGGACAACCCGCACTTCCCATTCCTCAACCATGCGATTGCTGATCAAGTGCCTCCGGGCTCTGTCTTCAAGATCATCCCCGCCTCCGCGGGTCTGCAAGAGGGCATCATCAACCGCTATACCACACTCAACTGTCCCGGTCGCATGCTGCTACCGAACAAGTTTGCGCCGGACGATGCGTCGTTGGCCCAGCCCTTCTACTGCTGGATTCAACTCCAGTACGGTCATGGCCACGGCCCGCTCAGCGTGGTCGATGCGCTGGCTCAGTCGTGCGATATCTTCTTCTACCAAGTCGGCGGCGGCTTGGAGGAAACCGAGTTCGAAGGTCTGGGTGTCGATCGTCTGGCGGCTTATGCAACCGAGTTCGGTCTGGGAAGCCCAACCGGTATCGACATCCCCGGTGAGGCGGGAGGCCTGGTTCCCACACCGCTTTGGAAGCGCCAGGTCCACCAGGAGACGTGGACGACGGGCAATACCTACAACTTCTCCATCGGCCAGGGCGATGTGCTCGTGACGCCCCTCCAGATGGTCAATGCATTGGCCGTGGTGGCCAATGGCGGCGTGCTCTACAAGCCGCAGGTGGTGCACCATATCGAGGACGCTGACGGGAACACGATTCAGCCTTTCACTCCAGTGGTGAGCCACACCCTGCAGATCGACCAGGCCGTCTGGCAGATCGTGCGTGAGGGACTTGACCTGGCGGTCTCCGAGACAGGAACGGGTAACCGCGCGCTGCTGGACGATATCGGCATCAATATCGCCGGCAAGACGGGAACTGCTGAGTACTGTGACATCATCGCGCTAAAGGCCGGGCGGTGTGATATCGCGGAACATGAAACGCTGCCCACGCATGCCTGGTTCATGGCGTATGGTCCCACGGAGGCTCCGGAGATTGCGGCGGTTGCCTGGATCTACGACGGCGGTGAGGGTTCGGTCACGGCGGCCCCGGTCATCAAAGAGGTGCTGGACTTCTACTTCCGCAGGGAGCTGGGCCTCCTCGGTGTGGTAGAAGCTGTGCCGGAGGGTGAACAAGACAGTCAGGGGCCAGTCGATGGTGCACTGCCCGTACCTATTGAGCCGGCACCTGCTGTGCAGCCCTGACTGTCGGGACGATGCGTTTGGTCCAGGAATTGCTATGTGGATCTATGGTGCGCGGACATCCAAGTGGCATCTGTGCGCGCACTGGCACAGGCTTCACTCCGTACCGGCTGCCCACTCGGCTGATACCGGTTCGGAGCGCCCAAGATGCCCGCGATACGGCGGACATCATTGTTCGCACACCACCACCAGCACACGTTAACGATCAGGCCTTGGTTCGCCTTCCATGACAACAGATATCCGCTTTCGATCTGGCGCCTGGCTAAGCTGGGCTTCTATGGCCGCCGGTGGGGCTGTCTGGGGAACCGGCGCTGCCCGCACGCTTGCCCAGGATCTGCATACTGCTTTCTGCCACGGCCTGCCAGGCACCGCTCTCATTGCGCTGCTGGGTGCTGTGGCTGCTGTTGCGGTAGGTCGGCTGCTGAGCCGACGGGGAGACGGTGTCCCGTCTGCAGGTGCATTCCTGCCCCTGCTACTGCCCCTGCTGGATGTGCTGAGCGGAACGTGCCAGCCCTGGCGAGGACCGGTGCTCTTGGCCGGCAGTATCATAGCCATACTCCTCTTTGCGGCACGACTGGACCACTGGAACTGGCTGGCTTTGACGGTCGCTCTGCCCTTGATCGTGTATCTGCCTGATCTCTCACCCTACGTGGGACGCGCCGATACCTTCGAATTTCAGGTCATCGGCCCCCAGTTGGGGATTGCCCACCCGAGCGGCTATCCGCTGTACACTCTGATCTGCAAGCTCTTCTCGTGGCTGCCCTTCGGTTCCGTTGCCTGGCGCATAAATCTCTCCTCGGCGGTCTTCGCCTCGTTGGCCGCCGGCTGTCTCTTCCTGGCTCTGGTGTCCGACCTGGATGACGGGCCCACCGAGCGGGCGAGTCCGCTGGCGTTCCTGGCGGCCATGATTCTGGCGTTCTCACCGACACTATGGGCGCGTTCGATCGAAGCCGAGGTCTATGCGCTGAATGGTTGCTTGGTGGCGCTGACCCTGCTGCTGGCGGTCCGCTGGCACGCGGGCCGTCTCCAGCCGCGACGTGCCTGGCCGGCCATGGGGCTCTTGATCGGTGTAGCGATCTCCTCCCATATTACGCTGGTCGCACTCGCTGCTTTGGCCGCCACCGGCCTGCTGGTCAAGCTGCTGCGACCACGGGCTAGCACGTGGGGATGGGCCCTGCTGCTGGGCGCTCTGGGGATCTCCCTCTATGCTTACATCCCCCTGCGGTGGCCCGCGGTCACGGGCGGTGAGTGGATGTCGCCGCAGGCGTTTTTCCGCTTCGTGACCAACGCCGACTCCGGCGGCGCGCTGCGTCCGTTGGCCTTTTATCAGGACCCAGCGCGCTGGGTCCTGGTCGGTCGTCTCTTTGTGGCCCAAGTTGGGTGGGGCGGGCTCTTCCTGGCTGTGGTCGGCCTAGTGGCGTTGGCGCGGCGGCGCCCGGAGCTGGCAATGGGGACGGTGCTCGCCTTTGGGGCTTGGGTGTGGTTCAATCTTAGCTTCTATGTCGCGGATCCCGATTACTCCGCGTTTCTCATCCCCGCTCACGTGGTGTTGGTCTATTGGCTAGGGCATGGGGCACTGGCCTTGGACCACGCCATTCCGGCACGCCATCAGTGGCTGCGTTCGGCTTACCTCACGCTGCTAGCTGCCTTAGCGCTGAGCCGGGTCTGGCAGACCGGCCCTGCGCTGGACACCAGATCTCAGGGGCGCGCGGACGAGGCCTGGGCTCGCTACGTGTTGGCGCAGCCGCTGGTGGAGGACGCCGCCATTCTTGCGGACAGCGAGAAGTTCCCGCCGCTCTACTATCTTCAGCAGGTCGAGGGGCTGCGGCCTGACCTGGACTTGGTCACGCTCTTCAGCGAAGCTCAGTACCGGGCGGATCTTGAGGCCCGGCTGAGCGCAGGCCAGACGGTCTACCTGGCGCGTTATCTGCCGGGGATGGACGCGTTTGGTGTCAGCTCTCAAGGGCCGCTCGTCGCTGTCGCTACCCCGGAACCGGTGTCGCACACGGTGGACGCCGGGGCGTTCGCCGGGGCCAACACTGGTGTCGATTTCGGTGGCCTTATGACGCTGGTGGGTCACAGACTTGTGCTTGATCCTGAGGATCGACCACTGCATCATCTTACCCTGACGTGGAAGGCGCGCACAACCGGCATAGATGATCTGGCCGTGCGGCTGCGCTTGCTCAGCCCCGCGGACGGCTCGGTTGTGTGGGAACTGGCGGGTTCGCGGCCTGTCAGCGGCTACAGCACGATGCAAGCCTGGCCGGTGGGCAGGCAGGTTGACGACTACTACGCGCTGGCTTGGCCTTCGTGGTTGCCTGGGGGCACGTATCAGTTGGAGATATCGCTCTTCCCGCGTTTCGGTGAGCAGGGACTGCCGGTTGTCAGCGATGACGGGATGTGGTATCCGCTGGATCAGGTCACCGTGCCCGCGCAGCCCGTGCCTGCCACAACTCAGCGGCTGGCGGTGCTTTTCGATGCGCAGGTCTGGCTGGTGGGGCAGAGCGTCGCGCAGGAAGTGTCGGCTGGGGGGGCGGTAGCGCTGGATCTGGCCTGGCTCTGCCGCGCCCCGTCCGCAGGCGGTTCTATGCCGTCAGTAGCTGGTGATTCGGGCTCCGGCAGCGTGCCGCGGGTGCGATGGGTGCCTCTCGAGGGTGGGGTGCCACTGACACAGCCACTGTATGCCCTGGGCGAACCGCAGTTGTCGGAGCTTTGTCTGTCCGGGGCCACGGCGCCGGCACTGCGCCGGTATGGCGTTGGCGTGCCGGCGGAGCCGGGGAACTACAGACTGGGCGTGTTCTGGCCGTCGGGAGAGACTGCGCCGGCAGGGCGTCCGGTGCAATGCCGGTGGTTGGGTGCGCCCGCAGAGGTCTGCCCTCTCTCCGAGGTCCGAGTGGTGGCGACAGCCACAGGACTGGCCAATTTCGATGGCCGGCTTCTGCTTCAGGAGGCTGCTGTTGATGCCGGGGATGTCCCGGCCGGCGGCCAGCTTGCCGTTGACCTCCGCTGGCGTGCCCTGCAGAGCTTGGATCGTGACTACACCGTCTTCGTGCAAGTTGTCGGACCAGACGGCAAGCTGTATGGCCAGGTAGATAGCTGGCCCGTGCAGGGCGCGCGTCCGACGAGTGGTTGGCGTGCCGGTGAGGAGACTGACGACCTCTATCGCTTCTATGTCCCACTGAACGGTCCGGTCGGTGACTACCGTGTCATCGTCGGCTGGTATCTTCTGGCCGATATGTCGCGTCTGCCGGTCGTGGACGCTGCCGGGCGCGAGGTTGGCGACTTCTACGAGGTCGGCATCTTCCCGCTGCCCTAGATTCAGGGTGAGTTGTGGCTGACACAGGTGACTTGCTGGGCTATAATGGTTAGCATGCTAAATATTAGGTATCGAACTAATGGAGGGTGAGCCGATGGCGGAACTCGGGAGTGTGCCGACGGTGCGATTGCTGATGAGAGCGATGAAGCTGCATTACGGCAATATCGATGCCAAACTGGCGGGGCTGGGGCTTCACCGGGGGCAAGCCGCAATCCTCAGCGCGCTCTGGCACGAAGAAGGTATTGCTCAGACCGAGATCGCCGCACGGACATGGGTCAGCCCTGCCACGATGACCCACGCACTGCAGCGGATGGAACGGGTCGGGCTGATCGAGCGACGACCTGATCCGGAGGATCAGCGGCGGTCATGCGTCTATCTTACGGATGCCGGTCGGGCGTTGGAGGGCCCAGTCAAGCAGGCTTGGGCCGATATTGAGGGCAGGATGCTGGATGGCTTTTCACAGGAGGAACAGACGCTGCTGCGACAGTTGCTGATGGGGATGATCGCGAATATGGAGAAAGGTGTTTAGTATGACGCTGACAGTACTATGGAGGAAGGCCGTATGAAGTTCTTGCGACGGATGCTAACTTTTGTTGGCCCCTACAAGCGTGATGCCCTACTGGCATCGCTAGCCTTGCTGGGGGTCGTGGCCGCTGACCTGGGTATCCCGCGCCTGACGCAGAGGGTGATTGACCAGGGGATCAACGCGGGTGATATGAGCGTTGTGGCGGTTACCTCGCTCTTGATGCTTGTCGTTGCTGTCGCAAGTGCGGCCTTCTCGATCGTCAACACGATTCTGGCGGTTCGCGTGTCGCAGCACGTGGGTGCCGACATTCGCAGCGCGATTGTCAGAAAGGTCCAGACCTTTTCCTTCGGCAATTTGGATGAGCTGGAGACCGGGAAGTTGCTGGTGCGGGCTACGAGCGATGCGAGCCAGGTGCAGACGATGTACATGATGGCTCTGCGGATTATGACTCGTGCGCCGCTGTGGCTCCTGGGCAGTGTGGTGATGCTGGCCATCAACAGCCCAAGCCTGGTCCCGCTGATGCTCGTTCTGATGTCGGCGGTGTTGGTTCTCACCTGGTTCTTCTTGGTCAAGGCTCGCCCGCTCTTTGCGGTGATCCAGCAGAAGCTGGATCGACTCAACCAGGTGCTGCAGGAGAATCTCTCGGGCATTCGGGTGGTTAAGGCCTTCGCGCGCCACAGTTACGAGTTATCGCGGTTTGATGAAGCCAATGATGATCTTATGGTGCAACAGATTCGTGTCAGTGAGATGATGGCTTTCCTCTTCCCCACCATGATGTTGATCATCAACGTCGGCATTGCCGGCGTGATCTGGCTGGGCGGGGCAGGGGTGGAGGCCGGCACCTCCACCATCGGCGAGATCGTGGCTTCGTTCAACTACCTGACCTTCTCGCTCTTCCCGATGATCATGCTGGCCGGTATGATGGCACCGCTATCGGCTGCAGATGCCTCCGCCGAGCGCATCCTGGAGGTTCTGGACAGTGAGCCCCTCGTCAAGGATGAGCCCAAAACGACGTCGGTGCCCACGTTCGCGGGTCGAGTAGTCTTCGAGGACGTTTGCTTCAGCTATGATGGTGTCGACTGCCCTGAGCCGGTCCTTGACCACATTGATCTGGTCGCCGAGCCTGGCCAAACGGTAGCAATCTTGGGGGCCACCGGTTCCGGGAAGTCCACACTGATTCACCTTATCCCGCGGTTCTACGACGTTTCTGCCGGGCGCATCGTGCTCGACGGCGTCGATATCCGCGATCTTCCGCTGGATCTCCTCCGTGCGCAGGTTGGTATTGCGATGCAGGAGGCGGTGTTGTTCAGCGGCACGATCCGGGACAACATTCGCTACGGACAGCCCGAGGCCAGTGACGAGAGTGTGATCGAGGCAGCTAGGGCGGCACAAGCCCACGACTTCATCATCGCTTTCCCCGAGGGATACGATACCGTCGTTGGACAGCGTGGGGTGAACCTCTCCGGTGGCCAGAAGCAGCGGCTATCCATCGCCCGTGCACTGCTGGTCCGCCCGAGAGTTCTGATCCTGGACGATAGCACCAGCGCCGTCGACTTCGAGACGGAGGCCAAGATTGAAGAGGCGCTCGCCGAGCTCCTGGTCGATGAGTTTGCCCGCAGCACCACGGTATTCGTGGTCGCGCAGCGCATCAGCACTGTCCTGAACGCGGACAAGATCGTGGTGTTGGACCGCGGGCATATCGCATCCGTGGGCACGCACCACGAGCTGATGGCGACGAGCCCCATTTATCGGGAGATCTACACTTCGCAATTGGGTAACGGTGTGAATGGGCTGCGTGCCGATGTCATTCCCACCGCTGCATGAAGGTACAGCTATGACTTCGAGGGTGAAAGCGTCGACAAGGAGGCATTGTCAATGGTGAATCAAGGAAATCGATCCGCACAATCCGGTGGACGCGGACCTCGCGGACCGCGTCCACCTCAGGGCGACGGTGGCCCTGCAGAAGGTAGCGACCGCAAGCCGGCATCGGCGGGTACCGGATTGCCGGGGCCCGGTGGCCGTGGGCAGGGTGCGCGTATTGAGAAGGCCAAGGATTCCAAAAAGACGGTGCGCCGTCTGCTGGCCTATCTGAGCCCTTACCGCTGGGCTTTGATCAGCGTCTTTGTGTTGGTGATCCTGGAAAATGGTTTGGGGCTGGCTGGGCCTGCGTTGATGGGCCGGGCGTTGGATGTGCTGCTGCGCTTCGGCGAGGTGCAGGCAGTGGTGCCGACGCTTGCCGCGATGCTGGGGGTCTACGCTGCAGCCTGGGCTGCGGGTTCGGTTCAAGCCATCGTGGTCGCGCGGTTTTCTCAGCAGGCGATGCGGCGCCTGCGCCACGATCTGTTCGATCATACGCAAACGCTGTCGCTCAGTTTTTTTGACCAGCATTCGCACGGTGAGTTGATGAGCCGTCTGACGAACGATATGCAGGCCATCAGCGCTGTCCTGACGCAAAACGTGACCTCACTCTTCTCCGGTATGCTCACGATCGTCGGTATCATCGTGATGATGTTCGTGCTCAACCCGTGGCTGGCACTGGCATCGATGATTGTGCTGCCGGCGATGCTCGGGTTGGTGCGGTTCGTCGGCAAGCGGACCCGACAGGGCTTCCGGGAATACCAGATGCGGCTGGGTGTGCTGAACGGCCAACTGGAAGAGACGTTCAGTGGGCAGCACGTCATCCTGGCATTCGGTCAAGGGGGCGCGGTCACGAGCAAGTTCGACCGGGCCAATGAGGCGGTCCGTGAGGTCGGCACCCGCGCGATGACCTATTCGCTCCTGGTTCCGCCACTGATGGGGATTATGAGCAACGCGAATGTTGCCATCATCGCCGGCTTGGGCGG
>CAZEXX010000002.1:42358-48982 GCA_964516885.1 uncultured Anaerolineales bacterium
CAGTTCAAGGGCAAGGTCGACGCGGTCGCGGAGGCTGCTGACTAGCGTCTGGTGCCCAAGCGAGCCCAGCCCCAAAGGGCTGGGCTCGCTTGCCTGGAAGAGAGGTCCCGCGACTCTGTGGACCGCGGGCATCAGAACGCCCGGCACCTCGCCCGCTCTGCTCTGAAGTCTCCCAAGTGCGCAGCGGCTGTTGAGAGCAGACTGATGATAACTCGCGCGAAGATGCGGGTATGATGCCCGCGGTCCTGGATGGGAGACTGGACTACACCTGCGGAAATGACTCGCGGCGATACGCTCTGCGTAGGTGCGCAGGAGAACGTGACGACTATTCCGTGTCCAGGAACTGCGTGGTGAAAACGGCGTTAACATCGAGCGGTTCGGTGATGGCTCCGTAGGTCCTCAGGGAGTTCAGCAGCGATTCCCACTGCTCGGCAGTCTGCCAGCCCAGACCGTGAACGGCTGTCAGCGCGCTGTGGGCCGTGGCGGCTTCGGTCTCCAGCATGTAGCGCATATGGTCTCTGTCTGCGTCGGGACCGGTGTAGATCATGACGATGTCGACAGCTTCGTCCACGTGCGTCTCGGCGTAGGCGATGCCGCGCAGCGCTGCGTGCGTGAACCGCGCCAGCCTGTCCGGCTCCTCGTCGATAAGCTGCTCGGTGGTGACGTAGGCCAGTCCGAGAGTGGGGACGCCGTAGTCCGCAGCCTCCCACAGGGTCACGTCATAGCCCCAGCTCTTCAGTGTGTAGGGTTCGTTGGATGTGAAGACCGGATAGACGTCGATCAGCCCCTCAGTAAGCACTCGGGGATCGAAACCCACGTTGATCAGCTTAACGTCGCCTTCTTCCAGGCCCGCTGCATCCAGGAGGGCCAGGAGGTCCGGCGGCGGGGTGCCCTTGTAGCCAATCTGGCGCCCGCGCCAGGCCTCTACGCTCTCAATCTCAGCTTCGCTCAACGCCACAAAGGCCTGCTGTCCGCGTTGCCCCACCAGTCCGATGGCGACGAGTGGCAATCCCGGATCGGCCCGCCGCTGGAGCAAGACAGCGGCGTCCTGGGTCGTCACCTGAACCTTCCCGGCGATAAGGAGCTGCAGGTGCTCGCCGCCGCCGGCCGAGTGCTGAATCTCGACGGTCAGACCTTCATCCTCGAAGTACCCCAACTCCTGGGCTACGTAGACTCCCACGAATGGCAAGTTGGCTTGGGGCTTGTACCCGGCCATGAAGACCAGGCTTTCCTCCTGTGGGACGGCCTGTGTGCAGGCCTGCAGGCCGGATGAGATCAGGGTTAGCAGCAGTAGTGCGATCACCGTGGCGGGCCTCTTGGGGTCCATGTGGATTCCTTTTCTGCCTTTGGGCCAATCTGCTCCGAGAATAGTCCGCTATGCTGGGCCCGGTGTCAGTCCCAACTGCGTTGGGGGACCGTGTCCCTCTGCTGAGAGCTCAACACGAAGACGGGCGCGGGCCTGGACTTCGTCGAGGTGGACACCGGCCCGAGCAGAGTCGGCGAGATGATCTGCACTCCGTGGGACGTCATTTTCGTTCTGCTAGCACTGCAGCAGCGGATGGCATCTACTTCCAGAAGATGATGTGCTTTTCCAGCGCTACGACGATGCCGTACATACCGATGCCCATCAGCGCCGAGCATACCACAGCTGCGAAGAGTGCCGGCATATCCAGGTTGGTGTAGGCCAGCCACATTGTGCGACCCAGACCACTTGAGGCCCCAGCCCACTCGGCCACCACGGCGCCCACCAGGGAGAGGGGGGCCACGACTTTGAGTGCCGCGAAGAGATAGGGGAGTGCTGCTGGCCAACGGGCGTGGCGAAAAAGCTCCCATCTGCCGGCGTCCAGGGAGTGGAAAAGCGCCAGCACGGCAGTGTCGACGGCGTGCAATCCGGCGTGTACGTTGATGAGCACAGGAAAAAAGGTCATCAATCCCGTCGCGATGATCTTGGGGACCGGGCCGAAGCCGAACCAGATGATCAGGAGTGGGATCAGGGCGACGATGGGTGTGGCCTTGATCAGAATGGCCAGGATCAGAATGCCGCGTTCCATGCTTCGCCAGAAGGTGATCAGCGTCGCCACCAGAATGCCCACCAAGACGCCCAGGACGAGACCGCTGAGGGCTTCGAGCAGCGTCACCAGAGAGGCAGCCGCGTAGCGTGGGCCGCCCTCCCAAAGGTCACGCGCGATGACGCTGGGCGTGGGCAGCAGGTAGGGCGGCACTTCCCTGGCGCGCACAATCGCTTCCCACGAGATCAGGGCGGCGCCGACGACAAAGGCGACGGAGCCGATCGCGACAACGATGTCCCTTGTCGTCCCGGCGTTGGTCTGCCGTGAGATGGTGGTCTCAGGGTCTGAGGGCGGGTTGGGAGTGTTCATCCACGCAGCATCGCGCGCAGGCCACGGATCACGCTTCCCATCTCGGGCGTGGTCTCATCCCGTGGCCGGTCGATTGTGATGGGTACCACCCCACGGATGGCACCGGGACTCGGCGTCATGACCACTATCCGATCTGCCAGACGCGCGGCTTCGGCGATGTTGTGCGTGATCCACAACACAGTGGGCGTGAACCGGCACCACAGTCCGAGAAGTTCCTCTGTGAGTCGCTCGCGGGTGAGCTCATCCAGCGCGGAGAAGGGTTCGTCCATCAGCCAGAGGCCTGCGCCGATGGCTAGAGTCCGTGCGAGGGCGACACGCTGCTGCATGCCGCCAGACAGCGTGCCGGGGTAGGCGCCGGCGAATCCCACGAGCTCCATCATATCGAGTAGGTCGTTGGGGTTGAGCCCCGGTACTCCGATCTGCCGACCGGTGCGCCGGCCGGCAGCCCGGTTGACAGCCTGCGGCAGGCGGATGTTGTCCAGCACCGTCTTCCAGGGCAGCAAAGCCGGGTTCTGTGCCATCCAGGCGATCTGTCTCCGGGCGCGCACCTCCGACGGCAGCGCGCCGTCGATGCGGACGGCGCCCGACGTCGGCCCCACGTGATCGGCGATGACGCGCAGCAAGGTGGACTTTCCGCAGCCATTCGGCCCGATGAAACAGACAAACTCACCGGAGGCGATGTCCAGCGTTATCGGCGCCAGAGCCGGGAGCGGCTCGGCGGTATCGGTGAATGTCTTGGAAACTCCCTGGAGCTGTACACGCATAGTGGTCTGGCCTGGGGTACTCTGGATCACACACCTGCCGTTCATGTGCCTGCGTCAGGCGAAACTAGTATAGGAATCTGCTACGCACTGTCAATGGGTGGGCTTGGGCGTATTGTGGAATGGAAAGAGAGCACGTTGGCCCTCTTGCGGCGAGCCTTTCTCGGGCATTCTCTCCTATTCTGAAAGACACACGCGGACCCGCCGGTATCTTGCTCAGTCGCCATACTATGCTAGAATGCCTTCCCGTACGTGTGTCACATCTATGTACGGAGGAGAGATTTATGATTGATCAGACCCGGGATTGGCACGCACTTGATGTGCATGATGCCGTCCAGGCTCTGCAGACTGACGGCCACGCAGGTTTGACCCCGGCCCAAGCAAAGCAGCGCCTTGACGAGTACGGCCCCAATGAGTTAGAAGAAAAAGCCCCCCCTACATTCTGGGAACGCCTCTGGAAACAGCTTACTGATTTCATCATCATCATTCTACTGGTTGCAGCCGTGGTCTCAGCTTTGCTGGGAGACTGGATTGAGGCCGTAGTAATCATGTCCATCGTTGTGCTCAACGCGGCCGTTGGTGTAATCCAGGAGAGCCGGGCAGAGGAAGCTCTGGCCGCCCTGAAGAAGATGGCAGCGCCCGATGCCCAGGTTATCCGTGGTGGCCATCGCCTTACCGTCCCCACCCGCGAGTTGGTGGTCGGTGATGTGGTTGTCTTGGAGGCCGGGAGCATCATCCCCGCCGATCTTCGCCTGACCCAGACGATGAACCTCCAGATCGAAGAGGCCTCGCTGACGGGTGAATCGGTGCCTGTGAGCAAGCGTGCTGAAGTGACGATGAAGGCTGATGCCACCATCGGTGATCGCCATAACTTGGCCTTTATGAGCACGATCGTCACCTATGGTCGCGCGCAAGGCGCAGTCATGGCCACCGGTATGCAGACCGAGATCGGCAAGATCGCCGCGATGATCCAGTCCGTTGAGGAAGAGGATACGCCGCTTCAGAAGAAGCTTGACCAACTGGGCAAGCAGCTGGGCGTCGGCAGCCTCGTGATCTGTGGGCTGGTCTTCGTCGTGGGTGTCTTGCGCCCGGTGGTGTTGGGTATTCCGGTCTTGGACTGGGTTGCTCACTTCAAAGGCTTCTTTATGCTCGCCGTCAGTCTGGCGATCGCAGCTGTGCCCGAGGGGTTGGCCGCCGTCGTGACGATCTGTCTGGCGCTGGGCATGCAGGAGATGGTGAAGCGCAATGCGCTGATCCGCAACCTGCCCGCGGTTGAGACGTTGGGTTCCGCGATGGTGATCTGCTCGGACAAGACCGGCACGCTCACGCAGAACCAGATGACCACGGTCCGCATCTGGGCGAATGAGACCGAGTATGCGCTCACCGGCCGTGGCTACACACCTGAGGGCCACTTTGAGTTCGACGGTGAGGTCATTGACCTCGCCGATCATTCTACCCTGCGGAATACGCTGTGGGGCGGCGTGATGTGTAACGATGCTGGCCTTGAGACAAACGATGGGGATGGTCCTGAGTACAAGATGATCGGTGACCCAACTGAGGGTGCCATGGTCATCGCTGGTGCGAAGGCCGGCTATTGGCGCGACAAGCTCGAGGTGAACTACCCGCGGGTCAACGAGATTCCTTTTGACTCCGATCGCAAGCGTATGACGACGATCCACGGCCTTGATGGTGCTGACAGCGAGAAACTGTGCCCTGTGCCCAGCCAGGCTTCGGGTACCGGTTACGTCGCTGTGACCAAGGGTGCCCCTGACCTCGTTCTGGATCAGTGTGCGCAGTTCCAGACCGACAACGGCCCTATCCCGCTGACCGCCGAGCTGCGCGAGAAGATCTTCGAAGCCAACAGTGCACTGGCCTCGCAGGCACTGCGCGTGCTGGCCGTTGCCTATCGCTCGCTCCCCGAGATGCCGGCTGACGTCACGCCGGCGGAGGTCGAGAACGATTTGGTCTTTGTCGGCCTTGAGGGTATGATCGACCCTGCTCGCCCAGAGGTCATGCCGGCGGTCGAGAAGGCGCAGGGCGCCGGTCTCCGCACGGTTATGGTCACGGGCGACTACGCCGCGACGGCTGCTGCCATCGCCAAGGAAATCGGTATTCTTCGCCCCGGTCACGAGACCATCTCGGGTGCTGAGCTTGAGGCGATGAGCGATGAGGAGCTGGACCGCCGCGTGGATAGCGTGGACGTCTTCGCTCGCGTTGCTCCGCACCACAAGATGCGCATTGTCTCCGCGCTCCGCGACCGCGGCAACATCGTTGCTATGACCGGCGACGGCGTCAACGATGCTCCCGCCCTGAAGCAGGCCGATATCGGTATCGCGATGGGCATCACGGGAACCGACGTCACCAAGCAGACGGCAGATATGGTACTGACCGACGACAACTACGTGTCGATCGTCAGTGCGATTGAGCAGGGCCGCGTCATCTACTCGAACATCCGCAAGTTCGTCTACTTCCTGATCTCCTGCAACGTTGCCGAGGTTATGATCCTCTTCCTGGCGACGCTGTTCGGCTGGGGTGCTCCGCTAACGGCTATCCAGTTGCTCTGGCTGAACCTGCTGAGTGATGGTGGTCCGGCGCTGGCCCTGGGTCTTGAGAAGGGTGATCCCGACCTCATGGATCGTCCGCCGAGAGCTCCTGATGAACCGGTGATCAACCGCGAGATGGTAATTGGTGTTGCCGTTCAGACCGTGGCCATCACCTCTTCCGTGCTGGCGGCCTACTGGCTGGGGCTGAACTACTTCGCCGCCGCTTACAATACAGATCCCATGATAACGGCAGAGACAATGGCGTTCGTGACCCTGGTGCTGTCCGAGCTGTTCCGAGCTTATACCTCACGGTCTGAGCGGTATCCATTGTTCAAGCTAGGTCTCTTCACTAACAAATATATGCAGTACGCGGTCGCTTTCTCGGCCTTCCTGTTGCTGTTTGTGGTCTACATCCCGGTGCCCGCCGTTCGCGATATCTTCAATACCACGCCGCTGACTTTCCAGGAGTGGTTGGTTATGGCCCCGCTGATCCTGCTGCCCGCCGTGGTTGCGGAGATCCAGAAGGCGATTGTCTACCGCGCCGAGAGGTCCGGAGGTCGACGCTAGCCCTAGACTGCGTCACCGGCAGAAGAGGCGATACCCCAAGGGTGTCGCCTCTTTTTCATGCGTGGCTGACGTCTTCGCTTCGCCTAGTGAAGACCGGTAGAGTATACGGTCGTGCGATACGTGGTTGTCACCGCGAACTCGTCGGCGATGCCATCTTCCGTGCTCTGAGCGGATCACAGTCCGCGTTCTGCTTTGTGTTCCGCTGCCGCCAGAGCGCCGGATTGTGATCCGGCACGAGCCCGCCCTGTATTGTCAGGCCGTTCCCCGATGACCGCGACTCGGCCGTCTCTGCTCCAGAATAACAATGCCCGGTGCGCTCTATGAACTTACGGATCGCAGGGCACGCCGGGCACTGCCACCGCCAGGTTCAGTTGT
>CAZEXX010000003.1:0-48842 GCA_964516885.1 uncultured Anaerolineales bacterium
GCCACAGTCTAGCAGCATTGCCAGGCCGGCGCAACCGCTACAAGGTTTGACTCACCAATGCTTTCCGTTACAATGCCTCCATCCTACCGTGTGGCTCTGTACCCCATAGTTTCCGCAGCACACGTGAGCGTGCAAAGATGTGCGAAGGAGCGAGAAAGCCCATGACCAACAAGAGCAGTGATGAACAGACGCCCACCACTCCCGGCATAACCGAGCCGGTATGGTCCGGCGACAAGGTGCGCCAGACGTTCCTGGATTTCTTCAAAGACCGGGGCCACACCGTCGTGCCGAGCGCCAGTCTGGTCCCCCAGGATGACCCCACCCTGCTCTTCACGAACGCCGGCATGAATCAGTTCAAGGACGTCTTCCTGAACACCGGCACGCGACCCTACACCCGCGCCACCAACACTCAGAAGTGTATGCGGGTCGCCGGCAAACATAATGACCTTGAGGATGTCGGTCGAGACGGCACCCACCACACACTCTTTGAGATGCTGGGCAACTGGTCCTTCGGCGACTACTACAAGCGCGAGGCCATCGCGTGGGCCTGGGAGATACTGACTGACGTCTACGGCCTCGACCCTGACCGTCTGTGGGCCACCATCTTCGAGGATGACAGTGGCGATCTGGGGCTTGACGAGGAAGCTGACACCTACTGGAGGACCGAAACCACCATCAACCACGACCATATTGTGCGCTTTGGTCGCAAGGATAACTTCTGGGAGATGGGTGACACCGGCCCATGCGGGCCCGACAGCGAGATCCACTATGATCGCGGCGCCGATGCCTGTGACAAACAGAATGTCCCGGGCCACGTCTGCGAGGTCAACGGCGACTGCGCGCGCTACACCGAGATCTGGAACCTGGTCTTCATCCAGTACAACCGCCATAGCGAGACGGATCTGGTCCCCCTCCCTGCCCAGCACGTGGACACGGGCCTGGGTTTCGATCGTCTGGTCGCGATCCTGCAGAACAAAACATCCAACTACCGGACCGACAACTTCTGGCCACTTATTGAACTGACACAGAAGCTGGCCGGTCAGATCGACGACGAGCGCGAGGCCAACATCATCGCGTACCGCGTCATCGCCGACCACATCCGCGCCATCACCTTCTTGATCGGCGACGGCGTGATGCCGGCCAACGATGGCCGCGGCTACGTGCTGCGCATGGTTCTCCGCCGCGCCGTTCGCTTCGGGCGCACGATCGGCTTCGACGAGCCCTTCCTGGTCCCGCTGGCCGAGCTGGTCATCCAGCGCCTGGGCCACGTCTTCCCCGAGTTGCCCTCCCGCGAGGACTTCATCAAGACCACCATCCTGAGCGAAGAGAAGCGCTTCCTGCGCACGCTCGATCAGGGCCTGTCACGTCTGGACGAGATCATCACCGGTGTGCAGCGTGCAGGCAAGACGGAGATCCCGGGCGACCAGGCATTCTTCCTCCACGACACCTTGGGATTGCCCTTCGAGGTCACCCGCGACATCGTCGTGGAACAGGGCCTGACCGTCGACGAGGACGGCTACCGCGAGGCGCGCGAGGAACAGCGCGCGCGAGGCCGCGCTGCCGGCACCTTCCAGATGGAAACGGACACCCGCGCCCAGCTCTACCCGGTGCTGCGGGAGTGGATCCGGGAACGAGCACCGGGCAGCGTGCTCACCTACGATCCCTACAGCTCGATGGCGGTCGACACACAGATCGCCGCCATGCTCTGCGGCGACGAGATCATCGATACCGCCGAAGCCGGCGATACCGTCGAGATCGTGTTGAATGACACGTGCTTCTACGTTGAGTCGGGCGGCCAGGTCTCCGACACCGGGTCCATCAGCGGTCCCGGCTGGACGGTGGATGTCACGGATACGCACCGCCCCGTCGAGGGTCTGGTGATCCACATAGGCCAGGTGAATGCGGGCACGCCCAAGGTCGGTGACACGGTTACCGCCGCCGTCGACCGGGAGCGCCGCTGGGATATCCAGCGCAACCACACCGCGACCCACCTCCTGCACCACGCGCTGCGCGACGTGTTGGGCAGCCACGTGCAACAGGCCGGTTCGGTGGTGGCGCCTGATCGCCTGCGATTCGACTTCAATAATGATACGCCGATGACGGTGGAAGAGCGCGTCGAGATCGAGCGCATAACAACCCAGGCAATCCTGGCCAACTATGAGGTGAGTGCGCGTCAGGAGAACTACCGTGACGCCCTGGCCGGCGGCGTGATCGCGCTCTTCGAGGAGAAGTACGGCGACGTCGTCCGAGTGCTGCGCGTTGGCGATGCAGAGACGCCCTTCAGCCAGGAACTGTGCGGCGGCACGCACGTCTCGCGAACCGGCGACATCGGCCCGTTTATGATTCTATCCGAGAGCGGCATCGGCGCCGGCATCCGGCGTATCGAGGCAACCACCGGGCGCGGCGCACTGCAGGCTATGCAGGCCATGCGGGAGCGCCAGGAAACGACGGCCGCACTGCTCAACAGCCCTGTCGCCGAGGTCCCGGAGCACGTTGGACGACTCCAGGATGAGCTCAAGGCCGCGCAGAAAGAGATCGAACAGATCACGCGCAAACTGGCACGGGCCGACTTCCAGGCGCTGCTGAGTAAGGTCGAGGAGATCGACGGGGTGACGGTCCTGGCCGCCCAGGTCGACGCGCCGGACGCCGACACACTGCGCGAGATGGCGGACTGGTTCCGCGACAAGGTCAAGGGCGGCGTCGTAGTCCTGGGCACGGCCGCAAGCGGGCGGCCACTGCTCATTGCCGCCACGACCAAGGAGTTGGTCAAGGCCCGCGGCGTGCACGCCGGCAACCTGGTCCGGGAGCTGGCCAAGATGGTGGGTGGCGGCGGCGGCGGGCGGCCCGACATGGCCCAGGCCGGTGGGCGCGATGTCGACAAACTGCCGGCAGCCATCGCCAAGGTCCACGACCTGCTGAAGGAACAGCTCACCAAGTCCCAGAACTTGGCGGAGTCACAAGACTTGGCGAAGTCTCACGACTTCGCTGAATAGCCCTGCGCCAGGCAGCATTCGAGCCCCCAGGATCCAGCGGATCCCGGGGGCTCCTTCGATTCTGTGGACCGTGGCCATCTTGGCCGCACGCGCTCAGAGCCGACGGCAGGGCAAGACCCCACCTGCGCACCTGTCCGATCCGAAGCACAGAGCAGGCAAGATGCCCTCGAACCAACACTCTACATCCCCCGCAACTCCAGGGTCCCCGCAACCACCTCCGCCGCTAGATCATACCGGTTGAACGCCGGCATCAGATAGATGCCCTGGGCCCACGGTATTGCCTCACCGATGGTCTCGATCGCGATGCGCACACCCTCTTGCGGAGCGTCATCACCCGCCCGAGCTAGACGGTCGAACGTCTCCGGTGTGATCGCAATGCCAGGCACCTCATTGTCGAGGAAGTGCGCGTGACGCAGCCCGTAGAGCGGTAGAATCCCCGCCAGGATCGGGACCTCAAGCGCACCGTAGCGCTCGGTATAGGCATCCAGCACCGCCTGGGCCCGGGCAGCATCATAGACCGGCTGGGTCAAGAGGAAATCCACGCCGGCCCGCACCTTGCGGCGCAGTACCTTGAGCTCGCGTTCGACGCTGTTCGGGGCGAGATTGAGCGCACCCCCGACGAAATAGGCCGTCGGTTGGCCGATATCGCTACCGGCGTGGTCCACACCAGCGTTGAAGCCCTGCTTGATATGCTTGATCAACCCCGAGGGCACAACGTCGTAATCATCCATGGCCTCGGGATAGTCGCCAATGGCCGTGGGATCCCCCATGACGACGAAGACGTTGCGGATACCCAGCGCATGCGCGGCGAGTAGGTCCCCTTGGACACGCAGCAGGTTGCGACCGCGCGTCGGGAAGTGCAGCGTCGTCTCAATCCCGATCTTGTCCTGGATCAAAGCGCAGACAGCCCACGGGCTCATCCGCATCCGTGCCATAGGACTATCAGCCACGTTGATCACATCGGCGCCCGCTTCCTGGAGCAGAGTGGCGCCAGCCAGAAGCTTGTGCGTGGCCAGGCCCCGCGGCGGGTCCATCTCCACGGCGACGACGAACCGTCCTTCGGCCAGCTTCCGCGACAGCTGCGAGGGCTGGTCCGGGGCAATACCCACGCCCACAGCCTGCACCAGACGCGGGCGCTCCGACACGCGCGGGGCACGGGGCGGCCCCGCGTCGATCGCCGCCCGCATCGCCATGATGTGGTCCGGCGTGGTGCCGCAGCAGCCGCCGACGATGCAGGCGCCGCCTTCGTAGAAGGCCCACACGTAGTCCCCGAAATAGGCCGGAGTAGCCGGATAGCGAATGCGTCCGCCGACCTGTTCCGGCCAACCGGCGTTGGGCTTCACCCACAGGGGTGCCTCAGGTACAGCCGTATGCATCTGGTGGACAATGCGAAGCAGTTGGTCCGGCCCGCCCGAGCAGTTGACGCCGATCATCTCGACCCCGGCCTGCCACAGCCGGCGCGCCACAGCCTGCGGCGCATCACCCAGCAGCGTACGGTCGTCCCGCGTGAATGTCATCGAAGCCACGACGGGTAATTCGCACACTTCTTTGGCTGCCTGGACCGCCGCCAGCACCTCCCGGAGGTCCGTCAACGTTTCGATGACGATGAGATCGGCCCCTGCGTCAGCCAGCGCCTCGATCTGCCCCGCAAACGCAGCGCGGGCTTGGGCCTTTTGAACGCGACCATACGGTACGAGACGCACACCCAGCGGGCCCACATCCCCGGCGACCAACACCTCACGGAAGGAGGCCAGCACCGAACGGCGGGCCAGGTCGACCCCCGCTCGGTTGATCTCGGCGACGCGGTCCGCCAGCCCGTGCTCCGCCAACTTATAGCGGTTTGCCCCGAAGGTGTTCGACAGGATGATCTCGGACCCCGCGTCGATGTACTCACGGTGGACCCTGGCAACCAGCGCCGGGTCAGTCAGGTTCAGCGCATCAAAGCAGACGCTAAACGCCACCCCGCCCGCGTAGAGCATCGTGCCCATCGCGCCGTCGGCCAACAACGGCACGGTGCACGCGTCAAGCTTCCGGAGAAAATCCGCCGCGTTCACGAAACTTCGGTGGATTGGCGCATCCGGCGCACCGCATCCATCATGTTGCGCAGCGCCGGGATCACCTCATCCCAGGCCCTCGTTTTGAGCCCGCAGTCCGGGTTGACCCAGATCTTCTGGGGGTCCAGATGGCTCACAAAGGAGTCGAGCTTTGCCTTGATAAAGTCGACGTCCGGCACGACAGGGCTATGGATGTCGTAGACACCGGGGCCAACCTCACGCGGGTACCCGTACTCAGCCAGCTCCTGCAGCGTGGCATCATCGCTCCGCGCGTTCTCTATAGAGATGACGTCAGCATCCAACCCATCGATCGCCGCCAGAATATCCCCGAACTCCGCATAGCACATATGCGTGTGAATCTGGGTCTTGGGATGTGCCCCCGCCACGGCAAGGCGGAAGGCATCCACAGCCCAGGTCAGGTACGCCTCCGCCCGCTCCTGTTTCAGCGGAAGTCCCTCACGCAGCGCGGGCTCATCCACCTGCACGGCACGGGCGCCTGTCGCCTCCAAATCCGCGATCTCATCCCGCAGCACCAGCGCTATCTGGTAGGCAATCTCCTGACGAGAGACGTCCGTGCGCGGATAAGACCAGTTGATGATGGTCACCGGCCCCGTCAGCATCCCCTTAACCGGCTTGTCGGTATAGGATTGGGCAACCGCAAACTCGCGCACCGTCATTGGTGAGGGACGGGTCACATCACCGAAGATAATGGGCGGCCGGACGTAGCGGCTGCCAAAACTCTGCACCCATCCATAGCGGGTGAAGGCGAAGCCGGTCAGCTTCTGGGCGAAGTATTCCACCATATCGGTCCGTTCGAACTCGCCGTGGACCAGCACATCCAGCCCCAGGCCATCCTGAACCCCCACGGAATAGGCAATGAAGGCATCCACACCGGCCTCATACTCGGCCTCCGTGATCTCGCCACGGCGGAAGCGCGCGCGATGTTGGCGCACCGACAGGGTCTGCGGGAACGAGCCGATCGTGGTCGTGGGGAACACCGGCAGCGCAATCTGCTGCGGTCTGCGCTCAGCGTATGGCAAGACACGAGAGAAATCAGCGTCCGTCAGCTTGGCCACCCGCTCGCGCAGAGCGGCATCGCTCGGCGAGAAGGCACGGAACGCCGCCCACGCGGCATGCATCCCGGCCAACTCACCGTCGGCCACGGCACGCAGCTCCTTGAGCTTCTCCTCCGCAAAGGCAAAGACACGCCGAAGAGCGTCAGGAAGTTCGGTCTCGCGACTCGCGGCATAGGGCACAAACTGCAACGAGGCAGACGCGCCCAGGCGCAGCGCACCCCGGGCGGACCTGGGAAGCGCGGCCTCGATTTCGGAAAGCAGCCTCTCGGTCTCCTCCGTGCGCCCCCGCCAGACGCTGCGCGCGTCGACGACACCGGCAGCCAAAGTCTTGCTGGAGGGCCAGCCGCAACGCTGGATCAAACTAAGATTGTCGCCGCGGGTGAAGTCCAGCGAAATCACATCCACGGGCAGCTCAACAACCCAAGGGTACGCTTTGCCCAGATCATCGAAATAGGTCACAAGGTTCAGGGAAAGGCCCAGCCCGGCCAGCGTGCTGTAGGCAGCCTCGAAGTGGCCGCGCAGGGCTTCCGCACCGCTGCGCACCAGAACCGGCTCGTGCAGTTGAACCTCATCGACGCCCAGCCCAACCAGCTCACGGAGCAATTCCGCATAGAGCGGCACCAGCGCTGCCAGGGCTACGCCCATGTCGCCCTCAAAGCGGGACAGCGACAACAACGTCACCGGACCAATAAGGATCGGCACGGCGCGCTCCCCCAAGATGGCCCGCGCACGCTTCACAAGCTCGATGAAGTTACCAAAGGCAGCCGTCGGGAAGATCGCAGTACCGAGTTCCGGGACCAGATAGTGGTAGTTGGTGTCAAACCACTTGGTCATCTCCAGCGCCGGGATCCCGGGCACGCCACGCGCCATAGCGAAGTAGCGATCCAGCCCTTCAAGCCCCTGGAATCGCTGGGGAATCAGGCCGAGCCGTACAGCCCAGTCCAGCATCTGGTCATAGAGCGTCGCGCTGCCCACGCCAATGAGGTCGATGCCCGCGTGCGCCTGAGTGCGCCAACTCGCCTCCGCCACTGTCCAGAACGTGTCCATCAGCGCTTCGGCGGCCACAGCGCCTTTCCAGTAGCCTTCCAGGGCTCGCTTGACCTCCCGATCTTTGCCGATGCGGGGATACCCAACCGTCTGTGTCAAGCGCTTTGCCGATGTATGTCCACTCATGGTCAAGCTCCTTTTCCCTGATGTTAGCATCCTGTCCGTGGATTCTCGGTGCCACGGGGAAAAATAAACATCATTATCTGATAAACCAGTCTACCCGAAGAAACCGAAGCGTCAATTGGGAGGACAAAGCACTGGTAACATTCGCCCCCATACTGTAACGTGTCTGGTCCCAAAGAAGCATTGCGGGCACCAGGATCCTGGCATATACTGAGTCATAGATACCTTGTCACATCGGTACAAAATCGAGGAAATCTTGATGGCTACCAGCAGCAAACCAGGCGTTCTGATTGTCGACGACCAACTGGTAAACCGCCGGCTGCTTGCGCGAGCACTCAGCACGCTAGATGTCAACATCCTGGAAGCACGGAGCGGCGCAGACGCACTGGTCATAGCGGAACAAGAGCACGAACTCTGCGTCGCACTCTTGGATGTCCTTATGCCCGGTATGGATGGCTATACTCTGGCCTCAGAGCTCCGGCAGAAAACCAACACAGCTGCCCTTCCGGTCATCTTCATCAGCGCCATAGAGTCGGACACAGCCCACCACCTACGGGCGTATGAAACAGGCGCCGTTGATTTCCTGAGCAAGCCGGTCTCTCCTCGCATCTTACTGACCAAGGTACGCGTCTTCCTGGAACTCTTCCTCCAGCGTCGCCAACTGGAAGCTGCGAACGACGCCCTGCACAGACAGACCGAACGGCTGGAGACCACGGCCAAGGTAAGCCACCAGATCACCTCGATCCTCGACCCGGATCAACTGCTGCTGGAGTTCCTCAGCCTCGTCAAGGATCGCTTTGGGTACAGCTACAGCGGCATCTGGATGCAGAGTGATGCGCCGGGTGCCGATGCCATCGTCCTCCGCGCCGGCAAGTACGGTATGCAGCAGCCGGTGTTGGAGCCGGGAAGCGCCATTCCGACCAATGCACCCAGGAGCATCATCGCGCACGTCTTCCGTACCGGCAAGGCCTATCTCAGCAGCGATACACAGACCGATCCGGTCTACTTGATATCAGAGGGACTGGAGGCGATACGATCGGAGCTAGCTCTGCCGCTCAGGTTCGGTCATTCCCTTCAGGGCGTGCTCGATATCCAGAGCGAACGGACGGATGCCTTCTCATCAGGCAACATCATGGCCCTGTCCACACTGGCAGGTCAGGTCGCGGTGGCGCTACGCAACGTACGTCTCTATGACGAAGTCCGCCGGCTCAATGAGGACCTCGAAGCACAGGTCACGCAGCGCACGGCGGAACTTGAGCAAGCCTATCAGCAGTTGGAACTGCTCGACCGCCGCAAGTCCGACTTCATCACCGTGGTTTCCCACGAGCTGCGGACGCCGCTCACCTTGATCAACGGCTTCAGCCAGATGCTCAGCGATGACGAGGTCGTCGTATCTGACGCCCTCCGCAAACGGCTGGTTGACGGCATTGTCGCAGGGGCGCGCCGCATGGGGGGCATCGTCGACAGCATGCTGGACGTCGTCAAGATCGACAGCCGCACCCTGAGACTGGACCGCAAGTCCGTCAACTTGCGTGAGCTGCTGACCACCCTGTCGGTCAAGTTGGCCCCCGCCATACAGCAACGTCGCCACAAGTTGACGATCGAGGCCCTGGAGGAGCTCCCCCAGATAGAGGCGGACAGTGTAGAGATCGCCAAGGTCTTCGACGAGCTCCTCTCGAATGCGATCAAGTACACACCTGACGGGGGCGAGCTGACCGTCCACGGGTGGTGCTTGGCCCCCTCACCCGATACCGAGGATACCTACGTCGAGGTCGTCGTACAGGACACCGGAATCGGCATTGGGCCCGACCATCAGGAGCTGATCTTCACCAAATTCTACCGCACCGGCGATATCTCCCTGCACTCGTCTGGCCGGACGAAGTTCAAGGCCGGAGGGCCTGGGCTGGGATTGACCGTAGCGCGAGGCATCGTGGAGGCACACGGCGGGCACATCTGGGTGGAGAGCCCAGGCCATGACGAACGGAAGCTGCCCGGCAGCAAATTCCACGTTATCCTGCCGGTTAAGCAACCTGTCTTGTAGACCTCGTGGGTCGGCAGTCCGTTGACCTTGGCAAATCCCCAACTTGTGGCATACTGCCCGCCGTGGAGACAATAACTATCCAGGCAACCGACGACCGCTACACGGTCCGGGAAACACTCCGCCGCGTTGACGACACACAGGTCCTCGTGACACTTCCCTGGGAAGCAGACCAGGGCTGGTCTCTGGCTATGGACTTCGAGATCCAACGCCGCGTCGCCCAGAGCCGCAACCTGGACATGGCCTGGATCATTGAAGATCCGGAACGGCGCGGAGTGGCGCGCAAGGCCGGCCTGCCGGTCTTCCGCTCGGAAGCTGCAGCTCAAAGACACCTGGAGAAGCATCAGCGCTTTCCTGTCGCCAAGCATGAGGTCATGCCCGACCGTCCCAGATTGCCCTGGTGGGCACCTACCCCCCGCCGCCCCAAGGCACCCTCCCAACAGAGTCCGCCGGTCTGGCTGCTTGCCCTTGAGGCAGTTGTCCTTATCGTCGTCCTTTTCGCGGTGGGCGTCGCGTTCCTGTTGGCGGTGCCTTCAGCCGAGATCATCATCCATCCCGCGAGCACGGACTACACTAGAATCGTCATGGTCTCAGTCGATCCCAACGCCGAGGTGGTTGATCTCGATCTTGGCGTCATACCCTCCCAGAGGATCGGCGACGAGTTTGAGGGCTACGCAGAGATCGTCACCAGCGGGCGAGGCTACGCGATCTCCGGTCGCGCGTCCGGGAGCGTCCTCTTCACGAACTTGCTGGGTCAGGACTATCAGGTTCCCGCAAGCACCGTGGTCCGGACGTCAGCAGGCTCCTACCCCGTCAGATACAGCACCACGGCCGACGTCACCGTGCCGGCTTTCGGGCAAGCAGCAGCACCGATCGAGGCTCTGGCGGAAGGGCCGCGGGGTAACGTGGACGCCTACCAGATCAATCTCATTGAGGGCGTTGTCGGGTTCGCCGTGCGCGTCACCAACCCCGAACCCATTGCCGGCGCCGAGAGCAACACCGTTCGCACAGTCTCAGAAGAGGACCGCGACCGCGTCCGGAACCTTGCAGCACAGCAGATCATCGCCGAGGCGTACAATGGGCTCCAGGTACTGGCATCCGATGTTCTGGGACGCTTCTTGCCCCGGCAGACGTTGATCGTGCAGTCTGCCCCAAAGGCCGGTTATACCCACCTGGTCGGAGAGCAGACTGATATCCTGGGGCTTTCGCTACGTCTATTGGTCACCGGAGAGTCCGTGCAGGCCCGCGATGCCCAGGCCATCGCTTACAGTCACTTGGTCGCCCAATTACCCGACGGCTACACGCTCACCGACGCGCGCTACGAGTACGGCGAAGCAGCCGAAGAGCAGATCGGCCCGGGTCTGTTCACGTTCTTCGTGACCGCGCACGGTCACGCCACCGCCAAGATCAACACCGAGGACGTGATGGCGCTGGTCCAGGGCGCTCCCATTGAGGAAGCCCAGGCCAGGCTTGTGGAATCCCTGCCGCTGTCACGGCCTCCGGAGGTCACAGTCACGCCTTCTTGGTTCCCGTATCTACCCTTTGTCGATGTCAACACTCACGTTGAGATCATCCCGGGACGGATGACACCCTAACCGGCACAGGCAAGAGGCGTCACGAACAGCGTGGGTTCTCGTTCCCGTGAGCCCAGGCGCCTAAGCACAGGACAATGTATGCGCACCCTAGCTCTGGATCTTGGTGACCGACGTATCGGCGTGGCGATCAGCGACACGCTGGGTATGTTCGCGCGTCCGCTGGAGGTGTTTCAGCGCACATCGCGCGTGGACGACTTCGCCCACACCCAAGCCCTCATCGAAAAACACCAGGTGCAATCGGTCGTGGCGGGACTCCCGCTCAACATGGACGGCACCGAAGGTCGACAAGCGGAGTGGGTCCGCGACTATACGTCGGCACTGGGGGAAGCCATCTCCATGCCCGTCATCCTCTGGGATGAACGTCTCACCACCGAAGAGGCGAAGGATATCCTTCGCGCTCAGGGGAAGAGGCCGAGCAAGGACTGGATTGACGCGGTCGCAGCGGCCGTCATCCTGCAGAGCTACCTGGACGCACAGATCGCATAGCACAGGCGCTGCCTTGGGGCGGGGGAAGTGCGACTGTGCTACAGGTCGCCACACACAGGGCCGGGCGCAGCGCCGAAATGGCAGCGAAAGGAACTTCACGACAATGAAGCGTTGGCTAAGACTTACTCTATGTCTGCTCGCACTCGTGTTCCTTATGGCATGCGAGCTGCAGACACTCTATCTTGAGGCATACATCGAGAGCAACCAGGAAGCCCTGGATACTCCTATCGGCAGTGATGGTTCCCCGGTCACGTTCGAAGTTAGGCCGGGCCAGAGCATCGAAGAGATCGCGGGGAATCTGAAGGCCCACCATCTCATCGCCGATACAGAGCTGTTCCGGCGCTACGTCCAGGTCGAGCACCTGGATGCCGGGATCCAGGCCGGCACTTACGAGCTCCGGCAGACGATGACGATCCCTGAGATCGCTCAGGCGCTGCAGACCGCGCTGGCGCCTGAGCAGCAGGTAACCATCCCGGAGGGTAAGCGGATGGAGGAGGTCGCCGAGATAGTTGCAGAACAGACAGGTATCCCATCGGCCGACTTCCTGCAGATGGCCCAGAGCGGGTGGCGCGGGACAACGGTCGTGCAATCATATACCTTCCTCGCGCACATCCCGTTGACGGGAACCCTTGAGGGGTTCCTCTTCCCTGATACCTACCGGCTGCCGCTGGACGCCGCCGCCATCGATCTCATCGATCGTATGCTGGAGAACTTCGACCGCCAGGTTACCCCGGAGATACAGGAGAGCTTCGCGCAGCACGATATGACGCTCTATGAGGGGATCACACTGGCTTCCCTCGTGGAGCGCGAGGCTGTGGTGGATGCAGAACGCGCCGTCATCGCCGGCGTCTACCATAACCGAGTGCGTGACGGCTGGTTCCTCTCCGCCTGCCCGACAGTCCAGTACGCGCTGGGCTACCGTCCGGACGAAGAGAGCTGGTGGCAGCGCTTCCTGCTCTTTGAGGACCTGGAGATTGAGTCACCCTACAACACCTATCGGCACCTCGGCCTTCCCCCGGGCCCCATCGCAAGCCCCGGATTGAGCGCTATCCAGGCCGCCGCCCACCCCGCAGAGACAGAGTTCTACTTCTTCATGGTGGACTGCAGCAAGGAGGACAGCAGTCACCTCTTCGCCGTCAGCGAGAACGAGCATCTGGCTAACTTCGCCCGCTGCGGCGGCGTGATCACCTCGCCGTAGCAGTCGGCACCAGAACAAAGCTACAACGCAAAGCACTCAAGAAGCAGAAGTACAAGGAAACCCTACGTCTTCTAGACGCCATATGGACCGCAGACGCATTCCACAGGGAGTCCTTGGGAGGAAGCAACTATGAAAGCATTGGGAGGGAAGGTCGCGTTGGTCTCTGGAGCAAGCCGGGGCATAGGTAAAGGAATCGCTCTGGGACTCGGAGAGGCAGGCGCCACAGTCTACATTACAGGCAGAACTGTCGTCGAGGGCGAGGCTGCTTCAAAGCTCCCCGGTACAATCCAGCAGACCGTCGCAGAAGTCGAGGCCATCGGAGGGAAGTGCATCGCGGTTCGCTGCGATCACCGGAATGACGAGGAAGTCGAAGCCGTCTTTGCTCAGATCCGGAAGGAACAGGGTCGCCTGGATATTCTGGTCAACAATGTCTGGGGCGGGTATGAGCACTTCAGCAATGGTACCGAGTTCTGGAAAGAAAGCGGATTCTGGGATGCGCCCATTTCACGCTGGGATACGATGTTCCAGGCTGGAGTCCGAGCTCACTACGCATGCAGCGTGCTGGCAGCACCATTGATGATCGCGCAGACCCAAGGCCTGATCGTCAACATCTCGTTCTTCGCCGCGCAGCTCGACAACAAAGGCGTTGCCTATGGCGTGGCAAAGGCTGCCTCTGATCGCATGGCAGCCTGCATGGCGCACGAGCTCCGCGAGCACGGTATCGCCGCGGTATCCCTGTATCCTGGTTTAGTGCGTACTGAATCAGTGCTGAGGGCGGGATTCGATCTCAGCAACTCCGAGTCACCACACTTCATCGGCAGAGCTATAGCAGCGCTTGCGGCTGACCCGCTGATCATGGAGAAGACCGGCCAAGTGCTAGTGGCAGCTGCCCTCGCGCGCGAGTACGGCTTCACCGATCTCGACGGCAAGCAGCCAGTACCCTTGACGATAGACGATATGTGATACCTGACACACCATCGACAGAGTATAGGAGGTTCACCACCATGACCCAGACATCCGGCATCGACTATGCGCCGAAAGGCAAGCCCCAGCCCGTGGTTGGGCCGGGGGCGTTCGGCTTCGCCGCCGTGGCCCTGGAACACGGGCACATCTTCGGGATGTGCAACGGCCTGATCGAGGCGGGCGCGGCGCTCAAATGGGTCTACGACCCCGACCCGACCAAGGTCCGCGCTTTCCTGGAACGCTTCCCCGGGACACCGGTCGCGGAGAGCGAGGCCCAGGTGTTGGAGGACGACGGCATCGCGCTGGTCGCCGGGGCCGCGATCCCCAGCGAGCGCGGCGACCTGGGGCTGCGCGTGCAGGCGCACGGCAAGCACTATTTCAGCGACAAGACGCCGTTCACGACGCTCGACCAGCTCGCGCGGGCGCGGGAGAGCGTGCAGGAGACCGGGCTCAAGTGGTATGTCTACTTCAGCGAGCGGCTGCACGTCGAGGGGGCGGTGATGGCGGGGCAGTTGATCGACGAGGGCCGCATCGGGCGGGTCCTGCAGGTGGTTAACCTGGCGCCGCACCGGCTGGACAAAGCCCGGCGCCCCGATTGGTTCTGGCGGCGGGAGAAAGTCGGCGGCATCCTCTGCGACATCGGCAGCCACCAGATCGAGCAGTTTCTGCACTACGCAGGGGCGAAGGACGCGGAGGTGCTGCACGCCAAGGTCGCCAACTACGCTAACCCCGATAAACCGGAGTTCGAGGATTTCGGCGACGCGACGCTCCTGGCCGACAACGGCACCACGCAGTATCTGCGGGTGGATTGGTTCAATCCCGACGGGCTACGTACGTGGGGCGATGGTCGCCTCTTTGTCCTGGGCACTGAGGGCAGCATAGAGGTCCGGAAGTATATCGACGTAGCCCGCGAGGGTGGCGGCAACCACGTTTTCCTGATCACGCACGAAGCGGAGCGCTACATCGACGCCACTGGAAAGACGGGGTTCCCCTTCTTCGGCCAGTTCATCCTCGACTGCCTCAACGGCACCGAGGTATCGATGACGCAGCGCCACGTCTTCACGGCGGCGGAGCTGTGCCTGGAGGCGCAGGAGCAGGCGATCCACATCGCGTAAAAGACAAAGCTTCCACAGATTAGGTAGATTGTCATAGCCAGCAGTCGACCGATCCACCACAGACGGTTCAGCGTTCGGAAGAGCGCTCCAGGTGGCCAGCAATGTGACGTGGGCAGAAGAAGGGCGGGCTGAGATCACGATAAGTGGCCTCTTCCCGCCCACTGAAGTTGGATTGTCGGCAAGTACTTCGAAAGGGCTTGGGGCCCTCGGCGTATTCTACGCTGCCTTGTCATCCTGCGTGGTGTGCTATGCGCACATAACGTCCATCCCGAAGCTGACATCCTCGTTACGGTGCCGCCGGTGGGGGTGTCGGCGTTGGACGCCAGTAGGCAGTGCCGGTGCCTGTGCACGGGTTGTAGTTCGCACCCAGAATCACCTGGAAATCCACCGCGCTGCCCTCGGTCGGCTGTGAGATCACGTCTCCTTGCTGGAGCTTATAGAGGCTGATAAGCCGGTACAGCGGAGAGCCCTTCGCCGTCGTGGTGAAGTCCACGACCCGCGTGCGGGGCTCCGGCGGGATGTCCTCCAGCGCCGTCACCTCAAGGCCCTCCAGCCTCAGGCGGTACGCCGCGACCTCGCCGAAGACCCGGGACCAACTGCCGTTGGAGACAACGACCGTGTAGCTGCGCTGGGAAGCTCGGCTGGTTGACAGCGGGCGCATCGCATTCTGGACCAATTCCTGAACAGCCTCAAGGTTCGGGACCAGCACATAGCCTCCGTTGGGCGCAGTCCAGGACGTGATCACCCCTGTGCCACGAACAAACGTGTTGTAGATGCTTTGCTCGTCCAAGCGCCCGGCTACCGAAGCCAGCGAGATCAGTTCCCCGAGCCCCAGATCCGTCTCAACGCTCTCCCTATAGGCATCCCATAGCTCCGGTGCACGCACCAGCATGTTCGCGCTCCGTGCCTGATGTAGGATTGCCATCAGCACTTGCTGTTGGCGCCGATGGCGGTCGAAATCCGAGGTATCCCAGCGCGACCGGACGTACCACAATGCAAACTTCCCATCCAGATGATGCAGCCCCGGCTCAAGATCGATGTCTGTCTGTCCGGTCTCCGACGCGGGATCGGGATAGGTATCGTGGAGGGGGCACTCGACGATCACGTCAACACCGCCCACGGCATCCACGATGGTCTGGTAGCTGGCAAAATCCACCAGCGCATAGTAGTGGATCGGCACGCCAAAGTTGTACTCCACCGTCACCCTCGTCAGCGCCGACCCGCCACCGGGATAGTTGACCTTGTGGGCACGGGCATAAGCCGTATTGATCTTGTCCAGTCCCCAGGCCGGAATCCAGGCGTAGTAATCGCGCGGGATCGACAGCAGGCTCACAGCGGGCTCATCAGGGAAGATGGATGCGATCACCATCACGTCGGTCAGTCCTCCGCCCTGCCCCGTCCTGCGATCCATCCCCAACAACAGGATGTTCACGGTGCCGTCCGGCTGCTCAACCAGGGGCATCGGCGACGGCTGGGGCAGCGGTGAGGTCACCACCGAGGTGTTCGCCATCGGCGGCAACGGTTCACTGAAAGGCAATGCGATGGGCGGCGGCGTGGGTGTATCGGTCGGGATCGCAGTCTCCGTGGGCGCCGGCGTGGGTGAGGATGTCTGTGTCGGCACCGGCGTCAGGGTCCACGTTGGAGGAAGGTCTGATGGCGTCGCATCTGGAGCAACCTGCACATCAGTGGGCGGAGGGACTTCCTCGGTTGGCGTGGGCGCGGGTCGGGTCGGCGTCACTACCGTCGGACCGCTAGCAGGCGGATCTATCGCCCAAGCGGCCACGCCGACAGCGATCAGCAGCACCGCACCAATCAGAACAACCCACTTGAACACCTCAACCCAGCGACCCATGCGCAATGCACCTCAGGACCTCGTCACCAAAGACGGATGATAGCACTGCATCTTAACACACCCACGAAGATCATCAAGAGATACCGGCAGACACGATGATTGTGGTTGACCTGCACACCACCACGAAGTAACATGAGTTCACATGGCACGAGGAAGGACCGGTCTCGGAAGACGTGGAGAGAGCCTGGCTGCCCGAGCGCTGCAGCAGGGCGGTTACGCCGTGGTAGAGCGAAACTGGTGGTGCCCCCACGGCGAAGTGGATCTCATCGCCAAGTGCGGCGAAGATCTCTACTTCATCGAGGTTCGGACCCGGCGCGCGAGTGCTTATCCCACGCCGGAACAGAGCCTAACCCAGCGAAAATACGCGCGTATGGAAATGGTCGCCCGCGCCTACCTGGGGACCCACGCCACAGGAAAGCCCATGACCTGGCACCTCAGCTTTGTGGCCGTGGCGATGGATCGCGGCGGGCGGTTGCGTCGGATCACCTTCTATCCCGACCTGACCGGAGAGCCGCACGACCTCTTCCAACATCCCTAGATCCGCGCCGGCAGGCTCACGCCGCCTCTAGGGCTGATAGGTGTAGAGCTCGTCCTGTACATTGGAGCGGGAGACCACACTAGGTGTAGGGTAAGTCGCCTCAACTCCGACAGCCTGGTAGATGACGATACGGAAGATCGCGCGTGTGGGGTCATCCCACGAGGGCAGCGCGTAGCGTGTCATCACATAGGCATCCTGGCTCGAGCCCTTGATCCACGGATCCATCACCTTGATGTCGTGGTCGTACCACGCCAAGGCGCGCACCCAGTGCTGCTGTGTTGCCGCCCCCGGCGAGAAGTCCACGTGGATCGCGGCGAAACAACCCTCTGTGTTGAGAGCTTCCTCCAGATCGTCCAGGGGCGCCGGCCTCTTGCGTGCATCGATGTAATCAACCAACTTCACACCCAACGGCCCCAGCGAGTCAAAGACATAGAGACTCCGCTCCTTGGTCTGGCTGAGCGGCGCAACAAAGCCCCCGTTCCGGGCCAACCACCGGGTCAGGCGGGGTGGATCTGCCGGCAGCCCCTGGATCGACACTCCTGCATCGGTGAGCCCCGATGCAATCGAGCAGAGCAGGCACCCATTGGCGCCGATAGTTGTACTGCTCACGCCCAGCATCACGCGATTCCAGCTATCATCGAGCTGTGAATATCCTGTGTAGGTTACCTTTGGACTCTCGGTCTTGTCTGCCATCCGCTCACCTCGTACGTTGGGCACTTCCGCAAAGTGGGATACGGTCTTGTGACTGATAGTAGTCCATCACGCCACATTGGCAAGTCACCGGACGTGTCTCACTTTGGAGGCAGTAGCCAGGTATGTCTTTGTGCAACCTGACCGCCAAGCTGCGTGCCTCGGAATAGACGCCACGTGCGCATACAACCACCACCCCGGCATGAAAATGCTGCCACGAACCCACAGGATTCACCGGATGGCCGGGCACGACGGCTTGTCCTCAAGGGGGAGCCCAGCCTACACGCAGGTCCTATGTAGGTCAAGCTGTTAGCTTGACTATCTGCTCGGTCTTACAGGGTGCCGTTTCCGAAGTAGTCAAGCGACTACCTGATGAACTGACGACGAGCCTTCCTTGGGCATTTGCCCCTGTGCCGAAACACGCCTGAAGCCCTCCGCGGCCTTGTTTTCACGGCTACTCCCAGTAGAATAGCCGTGTGTCGGAAACCACAGCACTATCGAGCCAGAAACTGATACCACTCGTCGCCATCGTGGGTCCTACCGCGATCGGCAAGACGGCCCTCGGTGTGGTCCTGGCCCAGCGCTTCAGCGGCGAGATCGTGTCGGCGGACTCACGCCAGTTCTACCGGCTGATGGACATCGGCACCGCCAAGCCAACACCGGAAGAGCTCGCCGCGGCGCCGCATCACCTGATCAACATCGCCTATCCTGACGAAACCGTTGGACTGTCGCAGTTCCTGCAATTGGCACGAGAGGCCATCTCTGACATCGACAGGCGCGGCAAGCTCCCCCTGCTGGTTGGGGGCACCGGGCAATACATCCGCGCTCTGCTGCAGGGATGGCAGGTCCCCAATATTCCCCCGGACGAGGAGCTCCGCGCCGAGCTTGAGGCCAGGGCCAAAAGGGATCCCGATGGCATGTGGCAGCAGCTGATGGCACTTGATCCAGAAGCCGAGGCGTTCATCGATCGCCGCAATCTCCGCCGCGTGATCCGCGCTCTGGAAGTTACCATCAAGTCGGGGCAGCCCTTTTCCTCGCTGCGCCGGCGGACACCGCCTCCCTTCCGTGTGCTAAGCCTCGGCCTGACTATGGATCGAGCCGCGCTCTATGAGCGTGCGGACACGCGTGTCGACAAGATGATCGAGGCAGGCCTGCCGGCCGAGGTCCAAGATCTGGTGGACCGCGCTTACGGTTGGCGACTGCCGTCGATGTCGGGCCTGGGCTATATCCAGTTCCGGCCCTACATCGACACCGAGGGCTGCCTCGGCAAGATCAGCCTCGGCGAGGTCGTGGAACGCATCAAGATCGAAACCCATGATTTCATCCGGCGACAGTACACGTGGTTCCGACCCAAGACCGCAGGCATTCATTGGCTGGACGCCCCTTCCCCCCAGCACCACGAGACAGCAGGCCACAAGGTCACGAGCTTCCTCGCCCAATCCGAACCAATATCTTGACACGCAACCATGGCAGTGTATGATGCGTATGTCTGGGTTTGGTTTCAGCCAGGGACCTGACCACGTTGCTCAGTCGATGTCTTAGATCGCTTCCCTCTTCTCGTCGTGTGATCTGGAGGACTATTGAACAGAACGTACCGCATCGAAGTCTTCTGGCGTGGGGGCGTGGATGGCCGGGTTACCGACCTCCTTGACCAGATTTCCCACCTCGGCATTGACATTGTACGACAGGCACGCATCATCAACCTCGCCTTCCTTCGTGGCACCCTGACCTCTACCCAGGTCGAGCGGATCGCCACCGATCTGTTGACTGACCCAGTCGTTGAGGGATTCCGCTGGAGCGAGATTCCCGAGCGAACCACGACGATCACACCACAGGATATGGCCCCAACGCTGCACAGCGTCGAAGTCGGGTTTCACCCCGGGGCTACCGACCCCGTTGCGACGCACCTCCTCCACCGCGCCGGACTCCTGGGCATCGACGGCCTCTCAGCCGTGACCACAGGCACCCGCTATGAGTTGGAGAGTGATCCTGCGACCCCGCTGGGTGACAGCACTCTCCGCCGGCTGGCGGACGAGCTTCTGTGCAACAAGGTCATCCAAAGCTACACGCTGGGGAGGATGACGCCCGAGTTCGTGCCGGACGCCGCCCCTAGCGATGCTGTGGATATCGTGCCCATCCGGGATCTCGACGATGAGGCGCTTGCCAAGCTGAGCATCTCGCGGGTGCTCTTCCTCTCACTGCCCGAGATGCACACCATCCAGGCCAAGTTCCGAGAACTCGAACGCGACCCAACGGATGTGGAGCTGGAGACGCTGGCGCAGACGTGGTCGGAGCACTGCCTGCACAAGACCTTCAAAGCCAAGATCAGCTACCGGTGCAAGGGCGGCATGCCGCGCGTGGGTGTGCCCCCCCAACCGGAGAGAGAGACAATCCCCAGCCTCATCGGGACCTATCTGAAAGCGGCGACGGACCAACTCGCCAAGCCCTGGGTGCGGTCAGCCTTCGTCGACAACGCCGGCATCATTGACTTCGACGAGACCTATGAGCTCTCCTTCAAGGCCGAAACGCACAACCACCCCTCAGCACTGGAGCCCTTCGGCGGCGCCAATACGGGCATCGGCGGGGTGATCCGCGACATCATCGGCGTGTCGGCGCGTCCCATCGCCAACACCGACGTGCTCTGCTTCGCCCCGCTCGACTTGCCTGACGATGAGATTCCCGAGGGCACACTGCACCCGCGGCGTATCGCCCGTGGCGTCGTCGCCGGTATTGAGGACTACGGCAACAAAATGGGCATCCCCACCGTCTCCGGGGCCATCCTTTACGATAAGGACTACGTCGCTAACCCGCTGGTCTACTGCGGATGCGTCGGGATTGCGCCGAAGAACTCCCACCCCCGGCATCCGAATCCGGGCGATTGTGTCGTCTCGCTGGGAGGGCGCACCGGGCGCGACGGGCTCCACGGCGCCACCTTCTCCTCGGCGGAGCTGACCTATGAGACAGGTCAGATTGTCGGCAGCGTGGTCCAGATCGGCGATCCGATCACCGAGAAGGCCACCCTCGACGCCATCATGCAGGCGCGGGATGAGGGCCTCTACACGGCGATCACCGACTGCGGCGCCGGTGGATTCTCATCCTCCATCGGCGAGATGGGCGAGGACGTCGGCGTGGATGTCGACCTTCGCGAGGTCCCGCTTAAGTACCCCGGGCTGCGCCCCTGGGAGATCTGGCTGTCAGAGGCGCAGGAACGTATGGTGATCGGCGTCCCAGAGGAGAATCTCGACCGGCTTGGCGAGATCTGTGCGATTTACGACGTCGAATGGACCGTCGTGGGTCGATTCACCGGTGACGGCATGCTGCATGTGCGCTACGGCGACAAGGTCGTGGCCGATCTTCCGATGGACTTCGTGCACAACGGCTGGCCGCGGATGACCTTCGACGCCGTCTGGGAGCCGCCCGTGTTGCCCAAACCGGTGCTCCCCACCACCGGTGACCTGACCTGCACCTTGCTGAGCGCGCTGGCACACCCTGACGTAGCCAGCAAAGAAGAGGTCATCCGCCGTTACGACCACGAGGTCCAGGGCGCCACCATTGGGAAGCCGCTGGTGGGTGTGGCCGATGATGGCCCGGCAGACGCCGCCGTCCTGCATCCCCTGATGACCGCTGGCATGAAGGGCCTCGCTCTGGGGTGCGGTATCAACCCCCATTACGGCAAAGTCGATCCCTATGCGATGGCCTGGGCCGTCGTAGATGAGGCGTTGCGCAACATCGTCTGCGTGGGCGCCGATCCAGACCGTGTCGCGCTATTGGACAACTTCTGCTGGGGCAACCCGGCCCTTCCCGACCGCTTGGGCGGATTGGTCCGCGCCACCCAGGGCTGCCACGACGCCGCCCTGGCCTACGGCACGCCCTTCATCTCCGGCAAGGATAGCCTCAACAACGAGTTCGTTGCCGCGGACGGCGATAAACGCACCATTCCGCCGACGCTGCTCATCTCCTCCTTGGGCATCGTGCCTGACGTTCGCGATGCCGTCACGATGGACCTGAAGCGGCCTGGCAGCCTGATCTACCTCGTGGGTGAGACGCGACAGGAGCTCGGAGGCTCCCTGTATCACAGGCTCTACGGGGGCCTGGACGGGGCACCCCCGGCGCCGGTGCCGCAAGCGGTAGCCACGCTGCGCGCCCTGCATCACGCGATCAAGGTCGAGCTCATCCGCGCCATCCACGATCTCTCCGAAGGTGGGCTGGCGGTCGCCGCCGCCGAGATGTGCATCGCCGGACGATGTGGGCTGCGGCTCGCCTTGGACGCCATCGTCCGGAGCGCCGACGTCACCACGGATGCAGCCGCGCTCTTCTCCGAGAGCAGCACGCGCTTCCTGGTCGAGCTCGCACCAGAGGACGCCGCGGCCTTCGAAGCATGCCTGAAGGGCGTACCCTTCGCCCGCATCGGCAAGGTCGGGGGCCAACAAACTCTACAGATCCAGGGCTTCAGCGGCGATGTGGTGGTCCAGGCCACCGTCAGCGATCTTGCCCAGACGTGGCAATCAGCCGAGATTGTATAGCGTAGCGCCGAGACGAGAAAAGAGACGATGACCCAGCCAAGCGTTCTGATACTTCAGGCCACCGGTACAAACCGCGATGGCGACGCCGCGTACGCGGTTGAGTTGGCGGGGGGACACCCCGTAGTGCTCCACGTCAACGAACTCCGTGAGGATACTAGTATCCTGCACGAACACCAGATGCTCGTGTTGCCGGGCGGGTTCTCTTACGGCGACGCTCTCGGCGCCGGGCGCCTCCTGGCCACCGATCTTCGATGGCTCTTCCAAGATGAAATGGCCGCGTTTGTGGATGCCGGCAAGCCGGTGATCGGCATCTGCAACGGCTTCCAGGCGCTGGTCAAGAGCGGCTGGTTACCGGGACCACCCGACGGCCAAGCCAAAGCCACATTGACCCGCAATATGTCCAACCGCTTCGAGTGTCGCTGGATCTGGCTCACCCCGGATTCCAACAGCCCCTGCATCTTCACCCGAGGGCTGACAGAACGGATCACCTGCCCGGTCGCCCACGGCGAGGGCCGGTTTGTACCGCGGGATGAGGCCGTGCTCACCCAGCTTGAAGCCAACCACCAGATCAGCGTGACCTACACCAAAGCCGATGGCAGCGCGGCGACCTATCCCGATAACCCCAACGGCTCCACAGCCGCTATTGCCGGCATCTGCAATGCGAACGGCACCGTTTTCGGCCTAATGCCACATCCCGAGGATCACATCCTCCCCGAGCAGCACCCACGCCACACCCGCGGCGAAGGCGGCAACCTTGGCCTCGCGTTATTCGAGCAGGGAATCCGGTACGCTGCCGCATTGTAGACAGGATCATTCAGTCACCACCATCGGGCGCTATACACTGCCCCCTGGTCTTGAATCCGAAAATCAAGGAGGCTGTGTGCTAGACCTAGCCACATTGACCGAGAAGATCCCCCAGGCCCTTCGCGACCTGGATGTCCAGTGGCCCCACGCGCACACCAGCGGGAAGGTCCGCGAGTCGTATAGCCTGCCGGACCAGCGGCGACTTCTTGTCACCACCGATCGCCTGTCCGCGTTTGATGTGGTTCTGGCTGCCCTGCCCTACAAGGGCCAGGTCCTCAACCAGCTCAGCGCTTTTTGGTTCGAGAAGACCGCCGACGTCGTGGCGAGCCACCTGTTGGACGTTCCCGACCCCAACGTCAGCCTCGTCCACGAGTGCAAACCGCTGCCCGTCGAGGTCATCGTCCGCGGCTACATCACCGGATCGACCAAGACCGCCCTCTGGACGCTCTACGACGCGGGCAATCGCGAGATCTATGGGTACAGATTCCCCGCGGGGCTGAAGAAGAACGACCGCCTGCCGGAACCGATTATCACGCCCACGACCAAGGCCGGCCCCGGTGAACACGACGAGCGCCTGACAGTAGCCGAGGTCACGGAGCGCGGCTTCCTGGATGAGGCAACCTGGGCCGCAGTGAAAGAGGCCGCCCTGGCGATCTTCAAGCGCGGCCAAGCCGTTGCCCAGGCTGCGGGCTTCTGCCTCGTGGACACCAAGTACGAGTTCGGCCACGATCCCGACGGTAACCTGGTCCTTATCGACGAGGTCCACACACCGGACTCCAGCCGCTTCTGGAAAGCCGACACGATGGATCAGCCCCGGCCAGACCAGTGGGACAAGGAATACGTCCGCCTGTGGTACGCAAGGCAGAACTACCGCGGCGACGGCACGCCGCCCGCGCTGCCTGAGCACGTCATCGCCGAGGCCGCCCGCCGCTATATTGTCCTCTATGAGGGCCTGACCGGCCGGACGTTCGAGCCCGCGACCTATCCCGCCGCATCACGCATAGCCGGCGTACTGGCGTCGTATCTGAAGTAGGTCACTACCATTGCCGCGCACTGGGCAGAACGAGATGGCATTCCCGCAGAGAGAGAGCGCCGGGAGTCGAGCTCTGCTTGTGACGGTGTCATACTCGGCCGTGCCGAGGCCCGAGCCCGTCTTTGTGTTGAGCGTTTCGCATAGGGGCCAGTCTCAGCCCCGCAATAGGAGACACGATGGTCACGATTCCTCTCTATAGCATCTACGACTTCGCCCTCCAGAGCGAGACAGAGCACGATAACCCGTTCCGGGTGGCACTTTCGGCGACGTTCGAACACGACTCAGGGGCCAAGATCGAGCGCGTGCCCGGTTTCTACGACGGTGACGACGAGTTCGTCATCCGCTTCAGCCCCCCGTTGGAGGGCCAATGGCGCGGCAGGACAGAGTCCGAGGACCCCGTCCTGTCCGGCATCTGGCTCGAGCCCATCACCGTGACACCCAAGGTGACCCTGCAGGCCCACGGTGTCGTCAGCATCGATCCAGCCCACCCGCAACGCTTTGCCTGGGAGGACGGCACCCCCTTCCTCTATCTGGGCTTTGAGTGCGACTGGCTCTTCGCCTATCACCAGAAGGAGCCGGCGCGGTGCGAGCGGCACGTCGAGCTCGTGGCCAACCGCGGCTTCAACACCTTCGTGATGAACATCTACGCCCACACAGGCTTCTCGGATGCCGCATCCAGCTTTGAGGGCGATGTTATCCCCGGCACCATCTACGCCCCGCCGGATATCTACGTCTTCGGCGGCACCAACGATGGGCCCGACCACACACACCTCAACGTCGACTTCTTCAAGGATTACGACCTGATGATGCGGCAGCTCCACGAGCTAGGCATCGTGGCCCATCTGATGCTGCAGGTCCAGAACAAGCACGTCAACTGGCCCGCCCGTGATTCGGAAGAGGACAATACGTACTGGCGCTACGTCGTCGCACGGTACCAGGCCTTCGGCAACGTGATCTGGGACATCGGCAAGGAGAGCTACAATCTGCTGGGCGAGACCGGCAGCCACGACTACACCGTCGAGCGCATGGCCCTGATCCGGGAGAACGATGCCTACGACCATCTCGTCACCGTCCACGACCCTGTGGCCGGCAGTGCGGGCCGGGTCTCCGCAGCGGACGTGGCTGCCGACTTCGTCTCTGACCAAGTCCACCTGGCGGACGTTGACGGCTACAACCGCGAGGCGCTGCGCAAGCAGCAACTGCTGGCCAAGCCCTATCTCAACATCGAGTACGGCTACGAGCTGGGCGCCGATGACCTGAAGACCTACAAGAGCCGCACAACGGCGCCCTGGCTGGACGTGCTCAAGTGGACCTACGCACTCTATCTGGCCGGCGCCTACCCCTGCTACTACTACTCCAACACTTCCTGGGACCTGATCAAATTCGAGCCGGAGCCTGAAGGATGGTCACGCTATCAGACCCTGATGGCACTTCTGGGACAGTTACCCTTCAACGAGATGCAGCCGGCGAATAATCTGGTGGGGCGCGGCACGTGCCTCGCAGATCCGGGCAAGGCCTACCTGATCTATCTGCCGGACGGCGGCGATGCCAACATCGACCTGACCGCGATCCCCTGCCCCACCGGGCCGCGGGGTCAACTTCTCCAGGGCGAGCACCCCATCACCGCCAGTTGGATGGACATTGCCACTGGCGAGCGCCGCGACGTCGAAATCTGCGAGTGGAACTGGGGGACACGCGTCGCCAATCCGTTCGAGGACAAAGAAAAACCCGTCGTGTTAACGATCTTGGTTGAATAGAGAGGAAATCCATGCTAGCAATCGTATTGATGGGATCACCCAGTGATCGAGACTTCGCCGGGAGGATCACGGATGCACTGGAAAGCTACGGCATTCCATGGGAGACGCGCATCGCCTCGGCCCACAAAACACCCCAGTACCTGTTGGACGCACTGGCTAGATACGAAGCCGACCCACAACCCAAGGTCTTTATCACGATCGCAGGGCGCAGCAACGCACTCAGCGGCATGGTCGACGCCGCAGTTGCCGCGCCGGTCATCGCCTGCCCACCCTACTCGGACAAGTTCGGGGGCGCCGACATCTACTCCTCCATGCGCACTCCATCGGGAGTCGCTCCCGCGGTGGTACTGGAACCCAAAAACGCAGCGCTTCTGGCTGCCAAGATCCTCAGCCTGGCCGACGCCGATGTCGCCGAACGCGTACGTGAGGCTCAGGCGGAACAACGCCGGCGCCTCTATGACGCGGACCAGAGCGAACGTTGAACGTGGACCAGCTGAGAAATATAGAGGACCTAATGTCACCGGGGAAATCACCAACACCTGGGAGTGATACAATGGTCAATGTCGCAACCGCTGAGCGACAGGACGACAAGCCCCACGAGGCCTGCGGCGTCTGTGGCATCTTTGCCCCGGGCATGGAGGTCGCCAGAATGACCTTCTTCGCCCTCTACGCCCTGCAGCATCGGGGTCAGGAGAGCGGCGGGATCTGCACCGTCGAGCGGGGGATCGCCCATATTCATAAAGGATTGGGCTTGGTCTCTCAGATCTTCAACGAGGACAACCTGCAAGTGCTGCGTGGCAATCACGGTATCGGCCACAACCGGTACTCCACCACAGGCAGCAGCCTCCGGCTGACCAACGCCCAGCCCTACCTGATTGAGACGGCGCTTGGACCTCTTGGCGTCGCCCACAACGGCAACCTGACCAACACCCCCTCTCTGCGGCGGGATCTCCTCCAGCACGGCGTCGGCCTGATCTCCTCCTCTGATAGTGAAGTGATCACGCAGATGCTGGCCGGCGCCGACGGCGCCACGTGGGAGGAGCGCATCCAGGACTTCATGACCCGAGCCCAGGGCGCCTACTCCCTCACCATTCTGACCAAAGACGCCATCTATGCCGTCCGGGATCCGTGGGGTTTCCGCCCGCTCTGTCTGGGCCGCTTCAACAGCCAGGGCTGGGTCGTTGCCTCCGAGTCCTGTGCCCTCGGCACGATCGACGCCACCTATGAGCGCGAGATCCAACCGGGTGAGATTGTGCGCCTGGACTGCAACGGCGTGACCTCGTGGCAGACGGAACCGGCGGCGAGGTCGGCAATGTGTATCTTCGAATACGTCTACTTCGCCCGTCCCGACTCGGTGATGGAGGGCCGTTCGGTGCACAGCGTTCGCAGAAAGATGGGTGCACGGCTGGCACGGGAGCATCCGGTCCAGGGCGATATGGTGATCGGCGTACCCGACTCGGCGACCGCGCATGCTATCGGCTACGCCAACGAAGCCAACATCCCCTACGGCGAAGGCTTGATCAAGAATCGCTACATCGGGCGGACCTTCATTCAGCCGGACGCACGGCTGCGGCGGCGCAAGGTGGCCCTCAAATATAACGCGCTTCCGGATTTGGTTGGCAAGCGCATTGTGTTGGTCGATGACTCCATCGTACGTGGCACGACCAGCGGCCCGATTGTCGCGCTCTTACGGCAAGCCGGGGCCAGGGAAATCCATATGCGCGTGGCATCACCACCCATCCGCTTCGCCTGCTTCATGGGCGTGGATATGGCCACCCGGCAAGAGCTCATTGCCGCGCAGATGTCAGTGGACGAAATCGCCAGCCACATCGGTGTGGACAGCCTGGCCTATCTATCGCTGGATAGCCTGCGAAGCGTCGTACCTTTCGAGGGCGAGGCACACTGCCAGGCCTGTTTCAGCGGCGACTACCCCGTGGACGTCGAGGGAAGCGGCGGCAAAGAAGCCTTTGAGTGCTAGCTCGAGTGACGCTCGCGCTGTCAACCAGATTGGCCGAGCCTAGAGTCTAAGAGTAAGGAGAGCTATGCAGATCCTTGTGGTGGGTTCCGGCGGGCGTGAGCACGCCCTGGCGTGGAAGTTGATGCAGTCACCGAAGGTGGACCAGATCTTCGTTGCCCCCGGCAACGGGGGCACGGCAGTCTTCACACAGAATGTGGACATACCGGTCACCACGAACTCGGAGTTCGCTATCGCCGGGTTGCTGAACTTCGCCCGCCGAAGAGCGATCGATCTCACCGTCGTCGGTCCCGAGGTCCCCTTGGTCAATGGGATTGTCGATACCTTCCAAACGGCCGGGCTGCGCGCCTTCGGCCCCTCCGCCGCCGCAGCTCGTCTGGAGGGTTCCAAGGCCTTCGCCAAGGAGTTCATGGTTGCCGAGGGAATTCCGACTGCCCCAGCCCAGATCTTCGACGACTACGAAGCGGCCAGGGCCTTCCTTGCCCAGCACACCGGTCCCATCGTGGTCAAAGCCAGCGGCCTTGCCGCTGGCAAAGGCGTGATCCTCTGCGACACGGCGGAAGAGGCGCAGACAGCCCTGCGCCAGATGATGGTTGAGCGCGTCTTCGGCAACGCCGGCGACCGCGTGCTGCTGGAGACCCTGCTGGAAGGCGAGGAGACCTCGCTGCTGGCTTTCAGCGACGGCACCACAGTGATACCGATGCTGCCCGCCCGTGACTACAAGCGCTCTCTGGACAATGATCAGGGCCTCAACACCGGCGGTATGGGTGGCTATGCACCCTCGTCCGTTCTGACTGAGGAGATGATCGAGGCTGTCACCGCCGGCGTCCTGCAGACCACCATTGATGGCATGCGCCGCCGCGGCACGCCCTTTGTCGGCGTCCTGTATGCCGGTCTGATGCTCACCGCGGAGGGACCGCAGGTACTGGAGTTCAATGCCCGCTTCGGAGATCCCGAGACACAGCTCCTGCTGCCGCTCTTGGAATCCGACCTCGTCGACATCATGCTGGCCTGTGTCGAGGGCCGGCTCTCGCCTGGCGACGTACGATGGCGATCTGGGTGCAGCGTCGGCGTCGTGCTGGCCTCGGGCGGCTACCCCGGCAGCTACGCAAAGGGCAAGGTGATCACCGGCCTCCAAGAAGCGGCCAAGATTCCCGCCGGCGTCGCCGGCACGATCTTCCACGCCGGGACACAGCTCCAGGACGACCAGACCGTCACCTCGGGGGGGCGCGTGCTAGCCGTCATCGCAACCGCAGCCGACCGAGAAACGGCGCGCAGCGAAGCCTACAGAGCCATCAGCAAGATCCATTTTGAGGGTATGCAGTTTCGCACCGATATCGCGGCGCTGCGCAGCGCAGGGAACCCCGCAGGGGATGTGGCCAACACCGATCGTGCACGGGGCCAGGAGAGCGCCTACGCCGCAGCCGGCGTCGATATTGACGCCGGGGAACGCGCCGTGGAATTGATGAAGGCCGCTGTGCGGCAGACCTACACCCCCGAAGTGCTGGGTGGCATTGGTGCCTTTGGCGGCTCCCTGAGCATTGAAGCCCTGAGCCGGGCCCACAACCTGGTACTCGTGGCCACCACCGATGGCGTGGGCACCAAGACGATGATCGCGGAGGCCATGGGGATCTACGACACCATCGGCCACGACATCGTCAACCACTGCGTCAACGACATCCTCGTCCAGGGCGCCCGTCCCCTGATCTTCCTCGACTACATCGCGGCTGCCAAGCTGGACCCGGTCCAGATCGCCACGGTCGTCAACGGCTGTGCCACGGCCTGCAAAGCCGTGGGTTGCGTTTTGATCGGTGGCGAGACTGCCGAGATGCCCGGCGTTTACAGCCCCGGCTCCTTTGATCTGGTCGGCACCATGATCGGCTGGGTCGACCGCGACGCGCTGATCGACACCAGCGCGCTGCGTCCCGGCGACGTCTGTATCGGGATCCCCTCATCAGGGCTCCACACCAACGGGTTCTCCCTGGCCCGCCGTGTACTTGGCCCCATAGGCTGGGACACCGTGGTCCCGGAATTGGGAAGATCCGTCGGCGATGCGCTGTTGGCGCCGCACCGACCCTACTTACGAGAGATAGAGGCTCTGTGGAATGCCGGCGTCACCATCAAGGCCATGTCCCACATCACCGGCGGGGCCTACGTGAAGAACCTGCCCCGCGTCCTGCCCGACGGCATCGGCGCCCGCATCGACCGCAGCGCATGGGAGGTCCCCGCGATCTTCCGTCTGATCGAGAAGCTCGGCAAGGTGGACGCGCTGGAGATGTACCGTGTTTACAACATGGGCATGGGGCTCGTCGCGATGGTAGCCCCGGACGACGTCGACACAGCGCTTGCCGCTCTGCCGGAGGCCGTCGTAGTGGGCGAAACCACCGCCTGGGATGGCAGCGGCCCCAGGATCATTCTCTAGCAACAGCCAGGAGGGCAACATGAACCACCACTCTCTCGACGGTAGTTGGGATCTCTATGGCTTCCCCGAGCGAAATAGCCCCGTCGGCCACCCATCCGATCTCGCACATCACCGTGACGCAGCCCTCTCGGCACAGGTGCCCGGCAATGTCGAATTGGATCTGGCCGCAGCGGGCCGCATCGCAGACCCGCTCTTTGGCGACAACATCCACGCGCTCAGAGAGTACGAGCTTTACGAGTGGTGGTATGAGCTATCCTTTGAGGCGCCTGTCGCGGCCCTGGACGCCACACGCACGACCGAACTTGTCTTCCAGGGCGTGGACTGCCTGGCGACCTATTGGCTGAACGGCGAGAAGGTTAGCACCTCCGACAATATGCTAATCGCGCACCACATCGATATCACGGGCGGGCTGCGCCGGGAGGGTCTCAACACACTCACCGTGCGCCTCGCATCCCCGGTTCTGGAGGCCTTGCGCCGGCCCTTCGATCCCTCGATGGCCACATGGGGATTCGGCGAAGGGCGGTTGTGGGTACGCAAGGCCGCGCACAGCTACGGGTGGGACATCATGCCCCGGGCCCTATCCGCCGGCCTCTGGCGCTCGGTGGATCTGGTGGTCCACGACGAGGATGAGATCCGCGACCTCTATTTCTTCACCCAGTCGATCCACTCGGACAAAGCCATCGTGGGGCTCTATTTCGAGGTCGCCACAGCCCCGGAGCGCATGCTCGACCTCGGACTGCGCATCACAGGACGGTGCGGCACATCGACCTTCGAGACCCGGCATCCTGTACGCTTCAAAGCCGGCACGATCTCCTTCGAGGTACCCGCCCCGCATCTCTGGTGGCCGCACGGCTATGGCGACCCGGACCTGTATGAGGCGACTGTCGAGCTGACCGCCGGCAATCGGGTCCTGGCCCGCAAGACAACATCCTTCGGCATTCGGACACTGGCATTGGTCCGCACCGAGATCACCAGCTTGGAACATCCCGGCGAGTTTCTCTTCAAGGTCAACGACGTCCCCATCCTATGCAAGGGCACTAACTGGGTACCTGCCGATGTCTTCCACAGCCAGGACGCAGAGCGCATTCCGGCCATCCTCGATATGGCAGTGGACCTCGGGTGCAACATCATCCGTTGTTGGGGCGGCAACGTCTACGAGGACACGGCATTCTACGAGACCTGCGACCGTCACGGCATCCTGGTCTGGCAGGACTTCGCCATGGCCTGCGCCCGTCATCCCCAGGATCCGGCGTTCCTGGAGGCCATCCGCAGCGAAGCAGTGGCCGTCGTGCGCAAGCTGCGCGCTCATCCATCCATCGCGCTCTGGTGCGGGGACAACGAGTGCGACGAGCTCTTTGAGGATCCCGCCCAGAACCGCATTACCCGCGAGGCCCTGCCGCAGGCCGTCACCCAGGCCGATCCCTACCGCCCCTATCTGCCCAGCTCGCCCTACATCGCCCCGGAAAGCACCACAAACGGCGGGTTAAGGCCGGAACAACACCTGTGGGGGCCGAGGGACTATTTCAAGAGTGACTTCTATACGCAGCACACCGCGCACTTTGTCAGCGAGATCGGCTATCATGGCTGCCCCAACCTCTCCTCCATCAAGAGCTTCATCGACGATGATCATCTGTGGCCGTGGCAAGACAACACGCAGTGGATGACCCACTGTACCGCACCGGCCATGGAAGATGACGACCGCAAGTTCCGCGTGAAGTTGATGGCGGACCAGATCCGGGAGCTCTTCGGCATCGAGCCCGAAGATCTGGAGACATTCATCCTGGCCTCACAGATCTCGCAGGCCGAGGCAAAGAAATTCTTCATTGAGATGACACGCCTGGGCAAGTGGCGGCGCACCGGCGTGATCTGGTGGAACCTGATGGACGGCTGGCCGCAGTTCTCCGATGCCGTGGTCGACTACACCTTCGGCAAGAAGCTCGCTTATCACTATATCAAGCGTGTCCAGCAGCCGCTCTGTCTTATGGTCGAGGAGCCCAAGAACTGGCACGTGCGCCTCGTGGCGGGCAACGACAGCCGCCAGGATCAACGCGGCGAGTACCGGCTCTGGGACGCAGACAGCGGCGAGACCCTGCTGGCGGGTGCTTTCTCAAGCCCGGCGAACACCAACACCGCGCTGGGCCAGGTCCCCGTCTCGCGGAGTGACCACCGGCTCTTCCTGATTGAGTGGACGACCGGCGTGCCCACGGGCGTACCCGCCGGCACAACGACCGGCGGCAACCACTACCTTCTGGGCACCCCACCCTTCGCGCTAGATCACTATCGCGCCTGGCTCGCCCAGATCGCGGCCCTGACACCGAACTTCCCGGCTACCGACGTGGGCAAGTGACACACGACCTTACAGGACTCAAGGAGAAAGCGGATGACGAAGATCGCGGTATTGGTTTCGGGCAGCGGCACGAGCCTGCAAGCTATAATCGATGCCGCGGACTGTGGCAGCCTGCCCGGGATCGAGATCGTGGTGGTTATCTCGAACCGCCGCGAGGCCTATGGGGCGCGGCGCGCCATCCGGCACGGGATTTCCCTGATCTATTTCCCCTTGCTGCCGTACAGTAACGCGGGACGTGCGCGCGAAGACTACGACGCGGATCTGGCCCAAATCGTCCAGGGATTCGGCGCCGAATGGGTCGTGCTGGCTGGATGGATGCACATCCTCTCCGACGCGTTCATCAACCGGTTCCCTCAGCGGATTTTGAATTTGCACCCGGCGCTGCCGGGGACCTTCCCGGGAACCCACGCCATCCAGCGCGCCTTTGAGGCCTACCAGCGCGGCGAGATAGACCACACCGGCATTATGGTTCATCTCGTCCCGGATGAAGCCGTTGATGCTGGTCCCGTCATCGCTCAACAGACGATCCCCATTCTCCCGGAGGATAGCGCCGAGACGCTGGAGACCCGGATTCACGAGGCCGAACACGCGCTGCTGGTTCAGGCAATTCAGCGCCATATCCCGCGTGGCTAGCCTCGGGGGATAGCCCGTCTGATAGGATCAGAAACCGCATTAGAAAGACATTATACTTAGCACTCTGCCTCCGAGACTGCTTGACAAGGCCCTGCAATCGTGCTATATTCCTAATGTACTTAGCACTCAATCAACGAGACTGCTAAGTCATGCAGACCAATAAATCCTAATCGGAGGTAAGGTATGAGCGTGAAGATTCGACCCCTTGGTGACCGCGTCATTGTTGAACCCAACGAGGAAACTGATATGACCTTTGCTGGCGGCCAGCTGGTTCTCCCAGACACGGCCAAAGAAAAGCCCCAGCAGGGCACAGTTCTGGCAGTTGGGCCGGAAGTTGAGGTCGAGGATGAGGACGGCAATGTGGTGGGTCCCGTTGCAGGCGACCTGGTGATCTACGCCAAGTACGCAGGCACGACGTTCAAGACCCGCGAAGGCAATGAAATACTGATCCTTCGCATTGACGACATCCTGGGCGTTATCGAGGACTAACTTGGAGATCCAAGGGACAGCGACCTAACGCCGGTCCTTTGACTAGTATTTGGGAGGAATAGATAAATATGGCTAAGCAGTTGCAGTTTGGTACTCAGGCCCGCAGTAACCTCAAGAGGGGTATGGACGTGCTGGCCAACGCCGTTGTGACGACTTTGGGCCCCAAGGGCCGCAATGTTGCTCTGGACAAGAAGTGGGGCTCCCCCACGATCACGCACGATGGTGTGACCGTTGCGAAGGAAATCGAGCTCGAAGACCCGTTCGAAAACATGGGCGCCCAGCTCCTCAAAGAGGCCGCCACGAAGACAAACGACATCGCCGGTGACGGCACCACAACCGCGACGCTCCTGGCTCACGTCCTCATCGAAGAGGGTATGAAGAACGTTGCCGCCGGCGCGAACCCGATGCTGCTCAAGCGTGGTATCCTTGAAGCCGCCGACGCCGTCGGCCGCGCGATCTCCGGGGCCTCCATTGAGGTCAACACCAAGGAGCAGATCGCCAGCGTTGCCTCAATCTCCGCACAGGATCGCCAGATCGGTGAACTGATCGCTGAGGTGATGGACAAGGTCGGTAAGGACGGCGTCATCACCGTTGAGGAATCCAAGGGCCTCGAGTTCGAGACCGAGTACGTTGAGGGTATGCAATTCGACCGCGGTTACATCAGCCCCTACTTCGTCACCAACCCGGACACGATGGAAGCCGAGATCGAGGATGCCTACATCCTGATCCATGACAAGAAGATCTCCTCGGCACAGGACCTCGTGCCGATTCTGGAGAAGCTGGTGCAGACGGGCGCCCGCAACGTGGTCATCATCGCCGAGGATATCGACGGTGAGGCGCTGGCGACCTTGGTTATCAACAAGCTGCGTGGTCTGATGACTGCGTTGGCCGTCAAGGCCCCCGGCTTCGGTGATCGCCGCAAGGCTATGCTGCAGGACATCGCCGTTCTGACCGGTGCTACGCTCATCACTGAAGAGCAGGGCCGCAAGCTCGACGGCGCGACGCTGGCCGACATGGGCCGCGCGGACAGGGTCATCACCACCAAGGACGACACCACTATCGTGGGCGGCCGCGGTGAGGATAGCGCTATCACCAGCCGCATCGAGCAGATCAAGGTCGAGACGGATCGCTCCACGTCGGACTATGACCGCGAGAAGCTGCAGGAACGTCTGGCCAAGCTGGCCGGTGGTGTTGCCATCATCCGTGTTGGTGCCGCGACCGAGACCGAGCTGAAGGAAAAGAAGCACCGAGTTGAGGACGCCCTGAGCGCAACCCGCGCCGCCGTTGAGGAGGGCATTGTGCCCGGTGGTGGTGTGGCGCTGCTGAATGCGATGAGCGCCCTGGACGACGTCAAGATGGACTATCCTGACGAGCAGACCGGTGTCGGTATTCTGCGAAAGGCGCTTGAGAGCCCCATTCGCCGCATCTCCGGCAACGCCGGCAAGGATGGAGCCGTGATCCTGGCCGATGTCCGCCGCAAGCAGGCCGAGACCGGCAACGACCAGATGGGCTATGATGTTATGACCGGTGAGCATGTCGATATGATCGAGGCCGGCATCATCGATCCCGTTAAGGTGACCAGAGGCGCACTGCTGAACGCCGCGTCCGTGGCCGCTATGGTGCTCAGCACCGAGGCTCTGATCACCGATATTCCCGAGCCCCCGAGCCCCGCCCCTGCTGCTCCTGGCGGACCCGGCGGTGGGATGTACTAAACCGGATTCGGTCTAGAAGACACAACAGCGGGTCGCGATTTGGTCGCGACCCGCTTCTTCGTCTCTCTGACAGTGGCCGGACCTGACCATCCGGCTGAAGCGCCCCCTACGCCGCCGCCCGCTGCCCCTTCTCCGTCAACGTCCAGATCCGCAGCCGGCGGTCCTGACCGCACTTCATATGCAGCGAACAACCTTCACACCCGTCCGCACCCATTACAGCCTGGGTCAGATACCCATGGGATGCCAACTGCGCGACCATCTGCGACAGCAGCGGCTCTGGGACGTCCAGCGCTGTGACCAGCTCGACCTGCGTCTGGACCTCACCCGTCGCCATCAAGCTTAGAATTCGCTTTAGCATCCACCACCCCCTACAGCAAAGAGCCGATCTGATATACAGCGATGCCGGCAACCAACGACAGCACCAGCAGCAAGCCCACGCCGATGGCCGTCCACTTCCACGACCCGGACTCCTGTTTCATCACCGCGACCGTGGCGATGCAGGGAACGAAGAGCATCTGAAAGACCAGCAGTGCCAGTGCAGCCGGGGCCGTGAGCAGCGTGGGCAGGACAGCCTCGAAGTCCCCGTAGAGCACGCCGAACGTGGCAATTGTGTTCTCCTTGGCCACAAAGCTCGTCAGCAGCGCCACCAGCACCGGCCACGGCAGCCCCATCAGCTGCCCCAGCGGCTCAATGGCACGTCCCAGACGCGCTATATAGCTCTGGCCGATGTCCCCGGCAGCCGGGAAATACGACAGAAACCAGACCACCAGAGAAGCCACCAGGATCACGCTGCCGGCCTTCTGCAGAAAGGCCAAGATGTTCTGCCAAACGTACAGGCCGATGGTTCGGTGGTTGGGTAGATGGTAGAGCGGCAGCTCCATAATGAAGACAGCCGGCTCCCCCTTCAACACCAGACGGTTCAGCAGGACGCCCAGCGCGGCCAGGGCCACCAGATTGAGCGCCACCAGCGACCACACCACTAGCCCTGCCGCTTGGCCGAAGAGGGCCGCTCCCAGGATGGTCACGACGGCCAGCTGGGCCGAACATGGCACAAGTGGGGCCAGCAGGATCGTCAGCAACCGCGCGCGTGGCGACTCGATGATGCGCGCCCCCAGCACGGCGGGGACGTTGCAGCCGAACCCCAGCAGCAACGGCATGAAGCTCTTGCCGTGCAGACCTAGCATATGCATAAAGCGATCGGTGACGAAGGCGGCCCGCGCCATATAGCCGGTGTCCTCAAGGAAGCCGAGCGCAGCAAAGAAGATCGCCAAGATCGGCGTGAATGTGATCACCATGCCTGCGCCGCCGATCAGGCCGTCAGAGACCAGGTCTGACAGCCACGCCGGCAGACCCAATGAGGATAGCCAGCTGGCGGCTCCGCCGGCAAACTGCGCCAGCAGATCCGACAGCCACGCCTGGATGGGACCGGCCACCGCGTAGGTGAGAAGAAAGACACCGGCCAACACAGCCAGAAGGGCCAGCGTTCCCCAGAACGGATGCGTCAACACAGCATCAAGCCGCGATGTGAGGCCGACCTGACCGACCTTCGGGCGAACCACAGCAGCGCGGACCATGCGGCCGATCCACGCGTAGCGCGCCCCGGCCACATCCAACACAGCGTCCTCATGCTTATACAGAATCGCACGGATTTCCTGCCGGACATTCTCCGGCGCCCGATCCTCAACCACCGCGCGGATCTCTTCGTCACCCTCCAACAGCTTGAGCGCCACCCACGGCACGGGATAGGGCTCCGGCACATAGTCCGTCACCAGGGCGATCAGGCCGGAGAGGACTTCCTGATGGCTAGCCAGAATGGTGGGGCGGCGGGGCTCGTAGGCGAAGGTCCCGTCCACTAACGACATGATCGCGTCTAGCATCCGCGCCACCCCCTCGTTGCGAGTGGCCACCATCGGCACGACGGGGATCCCCAGAGCTGCCTGGAGCACCTCCGGCTCGATCACGATCCCCTCCTGCGCGGCGACATCCATCATATTCATCACCAGCACCACTGGCGCAGGCAGAAGCAGGAGCTCGGCCAGCAAATAGAGACTGCGCTCGGGAATCGCGGCGTCCACCACCGCGACGACTACATCCGGGGATTCCTGAATAATGTAGTCACGCGCAATACGCTCTTCCACTGAGTTGGCCGACAAGCTGTACGTTCCCGGAAGATCCACGAACAGCAGGTCGTGATCCTGATGAAGATGATGCCCCGTCTTCTGCTCGACCGTCTTTCCGGGCCAGTTGCCGACGTGCTGGGTCAGACCCGTGAGCACGTTGAAGATCGTTGATTTGCCGACATTCGGCTGACCTGCCAGGGCCACAACCACTGTGTCCAATCCCTGGCTTTCGGGGCCAACCGCGTGCCGTGCATGAGCGAACCGCCCCTCAGTATAGCGTTGCTGACGATGACGCGTATGCATGATTCAGGCCTCCGAGGCCCCGGCTTCCGAAAGATGAACCTTGATCCTGCGGGCCTCCCCGCGCCCCAATGCAATCCGTGCGCCGCGCACCGAGACGATGATCGGGCCGGCGCCATGATTCCGCACAACTTGTATCGGAGTGCCTGGGGTGAATCCCAGCGCAGCTAGACGGGACACAAACCTACGTCCACCCTCTAAGGAACCGACGAATCCCACCTCCCCTGGAGTCAACCTAGCGAGAGAAACCATACTCAGTCATACCTCCAATAATGCTTTGGCATTGGGTGATTAAGGAAGCTCCAACCAGACGGAGCCCGCGTCCTCCGCCGGCACGTGAACAGGCGCGGCAGCCTCAGCAATCAACACCTCGGCCCCCGCAGCACCCTGCGATAGGACCTGGACGCAACGGCCCGGCACAACCCCGCTCTCACGAAGACGCTGCAACAACGCAGGGATCTCCGGTGCAATGCGGGTGATCTGAGCCTGCGCACCTTCGGGAAGGCTCCGCAGACATACCTCCGCTGATGAGCGGCCCTGGGGTGGTATCGGCACGCCGTGGGGCCACGCCTGCGCGTCGCCCAGGAAGGCAGCTAACCGATCTGTAACTAACCCGGTGGCCACATGTTCCAACCCGCCCGCGATCTCGTGCGCCTCGTCCCAGGGTATCTCGAGAATATCGGTCAGGAAACGCTCCCAGAGGCGATGCCGCCGCAGCAAACGCATCGCGGCCTCCTCGCCCGTCTCTGTAAGCGTGACCCCCCGGTACGGATGGTAACGCACACTGCCTTTGGAGTCTAGCTTCTGAACCATCTCATGAACCGAGACCGGCGAGAAGCCGAAGTACCGGGCCAGCTGCGACAGGGGTACGGGCGTCTCTGCGTCGCCCCGCAGACGGTAAATCGCCCCCAGATATTCCTCTACCCGATCTTGCTGCATCTTGTCACCCCGATATCCTACCTGGCACTCCCAATTATAAGGCACACCTTATAATAAAACCATTATATCACTGAATTTAGAAAATCAAGCTGCCAACTGCCGCTTTCTCGCCGGTCAAGCTAACCAGAAACATACCTAGGGGTTCCAACGGACCACCTTGCTCTTATCACCATCGGTGCTATGATACCCTCAGTTTTTGGACGTGGACGACCTATGACAGAAGAAGAGACCATTCGAGCCCTGCCAGATCGGCCTCATCGTCGATGTCCTGAGTGTGGCACCCGCGTCGCTGATGGCGCCAAGACGTGCTTGATGTGTGGTGCGGAGCTTGAAGACGAAGAAGCTCCCTCAGGCGACACTGAGCCCCGAAGACGATCCGATCCAGCCCTTGGGGTGGCATCGGATGTCGATGGTTTGGAGAGTGAGCCCGGGTCCGTTTTCACATCGGACAAGTGGAAGCCACTGCGCATCGCCATCCTCGCCCTCGTCACTGTGATCATACTTGCGGGCGCGGCAGTCCTGGGTATGGACCTATCGCAGGGCAAGATCGCGGCGGAGCTGCCGACCTTCACCCCAACGATCACGCTCACGCCGACGATCACGCCAAGCCCGACCTCGTCACCTACGCCCACGCAGACACCGCTGCCGACGGAGACACCTACGCCCATCCCACCGATCGAGTACGTCGTACAGTCAGGAGACTCGCTCCTGGCAATTGGACTGGAATTCAACCTGACGATCGACGAGCTGATCGCATACAACCAGCTGGAGTCCGAGTTCATCGTGGAGGGCCAGTCCCTCTTTATCCCCCCCCCAACGTCCACGCCGGGCCCACCGCCCACCACCATCCCGGGCCAGCCGACGGCCACGGCAGTCGCCTTCACGCTGCACACGGTTCGCTCCGGTGACACCCTCTCCACGATCGCTGAGAAGTACGGCGTCAGCATGAGCGAGATTCGGGCAGCCAATGACATTCCTGAGAACTCAGAATCCATCCAGGTGAATCAAGTGCTGACCATCCCGCACAGCACGCCGACGCCGGAGCCGCAGACCATCGTCGAAACGACGTCAACACCGACGCCGGTACCGGGTACGGTGCATTACCCGGCTCCCTCGATGCTCTATCCGCCCGAGAACGCAATCTTCACCGGCCCAGATGCCGTGGTCGCGCTGCAATGGTCATCCGTCGGCATTCTGGAGGACCGCGAGTACTACAGCGTCGAACTGATCGTGCCCAGTGGCGGCGACACCGTGACCATCCGGGCCTACACGCGATCAACGGTCTGGCGAGTGCCGAGCGACCTCTACCCCGGCGACGAGGTGGAAAACCGCGCCTACTCGTGGCGCGTCATCATCGTACGTCGGGTAACCGGGGGGGCGGATCCGGATTACAAGATCATTGGGCAGGCAGGGCGGAGACGGGGTTTCAGATGGGAGCCGGGGGAACCAACGGAACCATAGGACAAGCATCACGAAGGGAGAGCGCACCTATGCAGAGTCTCAAGAGCCAGCAGATCGTAGCGGATTTCTTCGCGCAAGGCTATCGGGTCTCGGGGACCTTCCAGATCAGCACGCGCCTCTTCGCCGACGTCATCTATGACACCAACACTAACTACCTGGCCATTCTGCAGGCCTACCTGTCCCCCATCACAGACCCGGCCAAAATCAGCGCCTACTACAGGACCACGACGATGAACAAGGCCAATCTGGACTTCATTCTGATGGTCGAGCAGAAGGACGGCTTGCGCCGCGACCAGCTCTACACACTGGGTACGACGTCGTTTGACCTGTGCCTCACGGTGCCTTTCTTCGAGATCAAGGGCCGCCTGCCGTCAGCCAAGCGCGCCTTCGATGCGCGCGCCTTCTTGACACGGGAAGCGGGCACGTTCATCACGCTGCTGGATGTGACCGCGCGCTGCACCTTCAACCCTGACCTGAGCTACCAGGGCGGCGCGGCGCTGATTGCGCGGAGTTCGATAAGCTTCCTGGGAGAACACCAGTCCAACGAGGAATAAACGCAGACTGTGGGCAGAGCTCAGACAGAGCAGTACAGGTCTTGATTCAAGGCCACCGCTTCGCAGCCCACCGGGCGTGTCACATGGAGACTCTATCAGTCACTGGGAACCACATATCAAGGAGAAGTCATGGCTCGCGTTCTCATCATCGATGACAGTACTGACATGCTGGACATGCTGAGCACCTTCTTCGAGCGCCGCACCAGCCATGAGGTCATAGTAGCCAAGAACGGTAAGAACGGCCTGGCCATGGCAATGGAGAAAATCCCGAATCTGGCATTGGTCGACGTGATGATGCCGGCGATGGACGGCTACGAGGTCGTCCGCAGACTACGCGCCGATCCCAAGACCCGCACCATGGGTATCATCATCCTCACGGCACGCGGCCAACCCGTCGATGAGCAGGCAGCACTGCAGGCCGGCGCCGACATGCACCTCCCAAAACCGGTCGATATGGACGTTCTGGCGGATGCGGTGGAAACCGTTCTACTGAAAGCCAAGCCCGCCGGCAAGGAGATTGTCTTGCCGGTCATCGGGCTCAAAGGTGGCACGGGGGTGACCACCGTCGCCGCGAATCTCGCGGCGCTCCTCCAGCAGGTTGGCCCCACAGTCCTGTGGGATCTCTCGCCCTCGTCAGGTCACGCCGCCCTCTTCCTGGGGCTCCAACCGAAGACGCACTGGGGAATCTATCTCCGCGACACAGCCAAGCCGGTCGAGCCGCTGATCATGCACCATCCCTCCGGCCTCCGCGTGCTCTGCGCACCGCCGGTCCCCGGCCTGTTTGGCTGGTTCAGCGCCGGTAGCGCCGCAGCAGTCCTCGAGAGCCTGTCAGCAGACGCGCAGTTTGTGGTCGTCGATATGCCCTCGACCTTCGACGCTGCCGTCGGCCCGATCCTCTCCGCCGCCGAAAAGGTTCTCGTCATCACCGGGGATGACCCCCCGGCGATCCAGACCACACTGGCAACGCTGCAAGTCCTGAAGAGATGGAGCGCTGAGGTCGTCCTCGCCCGTAATGCCGCCAGGTCCGGAAGGCATCTGGACACGCGGGCTCTGGGGCAGGCGATGCGGGTGACCATCCACGTCGATCTGCCCTATGATCCCAATCAGAGCCTGGCGCTGAGCAAGGGGGTGCTTCTGGCGCTGGCCAAACCGGACAGTCCTTTGATCGCGGCGCTGAAGCTGACAGCCCAACAGCTCCTGAGGGCCTGACACCTCAACAGCAGCAGAAGCGCGGGAGCACAGACTCCCACGCTTCTGGTACGCCTCGATCAACGCGCATCGATCGGCTCGATCGACACGATCTAATAACCGATCGACACCCGGCCCAGCATCACCAGGAACAGCAACCCGATCACAATCACGTCCAACAGCAACAACAGCGCCAAGACGAACTGCTGCCACGGCAGCAAGCCGGGCAGCCGCAGGCTGATACTGCGCTTGGGTTTGGTCGCCTCAATCGCATCTTCCAGCTCATCGGCCTCGACCTGGCTGCGCAGCGCATCCATCAGGTCAGCATCGGTCTCCGGAGCTTGCTCTGCCGGAACCACCGGCGCCGGGGTCACCTCAAACATAGCTTCCGCAGGTTCGGGCTCAGGCGTGTAGACTAGGGGCTCTGAGGACGCGAAGTCAAAAGCATCGTCATCGCTCTCTGCGCCCTCTTGATCGTCGTCGCTTCCTTGCGCGGCCAATTCTACCAACCAGTCAGGAACATCGCTCATCGCTGTACCTCCGGTCACTGAGTTCGAGCGCTAGCCAAGATCGCGTCTGTTGCACATGGTGCATACACTACAGATTGTAGCATACGCCAACAGGAGTCACAAGTCAAATTGGATGCCCTCCCCCTGTCCCGCAGCTTCTACAGCCGAGAACCGGCCCTCGTGGCCCACGCGTTGATCGGCAAACAGTTGATTCGCATCCTTGATGATGCGACCGTGATCTGCCGCATCGTCGAGACTGAGGCGTACAGTGGTGCTGGCGACGCCGCCTCCCACGCTGGCCGCGGCCCCACCGCGCGCAACTTCCCTATGTTCGGTCCACCAGGCCATGCTTATGTCTACTTCATCTATGGCATCCACTGGATGTTCAACATCGCCGCGCACCCCGCAGACACGCCTGGCGCGGTGCTCATCCGGGCAGTCGAACCACTGAGCGGCCTGGACCTCCTCCGCCGGCGTCGCGCCCAGCAGGGCCAGGCTGTCCGCATCGGGCGCCCCCGGCCTGACCGGGATCTCACCAACGGGCCGGCCAAACTCGCAAAGGCACTCGACCTCACCGGCGACCACAATAACCTGGATCTCTGCCGCGGCGCCGAGATCACTATCACTGACGGCGCCCTGGGCGTCGACGAGACCGTCGCCACTGGCCCCCGCGTTCGCGTCTCCGGCGGAGAGGATGCCCAGGCCCGCCCCTGGCGCTTCTGGATCGCCGGGAATCCGTGGGTATCGCGATGAGGGGCGGAGGGACTGGTGAGAGAAACCAACGAAGAGGGAGCACCAGAGCCCTGACCAAAGCACGCCTCCGCCGGATCCTCAGATCCGGCGGCTCTGCGCATATGTAGGTTGAGCTGTCAGCTCGACCATCCGCTCGCCAGTACAGCGCAGAACGGGACCCGGTGATCCCTCTTGACGTCTCCAGGCTAGAACCTGTGCCGACTTGCACACACTACGCTCAAATGCAACCGCCTGATGTAGGTTGAGCTGTCAGCTCGACCATCTGCTCGCCAGCACCGCCTTCGGCACCTTGCACACCACCGTATAGGCTGGATCGAAGACATTGCCGACCTCATACCGCACTACCTGCCCCAGCAGTGTGCTCCCGGCCCCAAAGCCCAGACCGTACTCCTCCGCCAGCCAGCGAAGCATCTCCGTCGTCGCGTGCTGCAGCGCCTGATCCAGCGGCCGCGCGTTACCCATCGTGAACAGGTAGTCCGCATCCTCGCCGCGCGGCCACCCGATCTCCTTCCCCTTCAGCACGCGCACCGAGAAGCGTACGTCGAACGACGTCTCAATCCCCGTCCCCACGATCTCGCCGTCGCCCTGCACCGCGTGCCCGTCGCCCAGATGGATCAGCGCACCGGGCACGAAAACCGGGAAGGTCACCGTCGCCCCCGCGACCAGGCCGCGGTAATCCATATTGCCGCCGTGGGGACCGGACGTCGCTGTCCGGATCGCCTGACCGTGAGCCGGTGCCACACCCAGACAGCCCAACATCGGCGCCAGCGGCAACACGAGCCCCTCGAGCCCGGGCACCGGCTCCGCCGGGCGCGCCGTTCTCCGCACCAGATCCAGCGCCCACGTCATCCGCGACCTCACCGGGAGCTCAGGCACGAAGCTCGGGTCCACCACGTGCGACGCAACCGGCGTATACGTCCAGCCCGTGTCCCGGCTCGGCGTGGCAACCTCGATCGTCACCGCTACCGCATCGCCAGGCTCGGCCCCCTCCACGTGGAACGGCCCCGTCTGCGGATTTGGGGCCTCACCTACCTGCTGGCCCCGGGCATCATACCCGTGCGCATCCAGTGTCGTTGTCTCCACGCTGTCGCCATCCGCAATCCGCAGCACCGCCGCGTGCGGCCCAAACGTATTGTGAAACTGCGTCGGCTCAAACCGATGAACTGTCATAGCATCCTCCTCACCTAACTCGTAGCCGGTATTCTAGAGCGAGGTCGCGCAGGAAGCAAGAAGATGCACCAAGACGACCACGAACAGACACACCACCTGCAGTGGCCTCTCCGATACGTATGTGTAGGCGGTGAATCTGTGGATGGCGGCCATCTTGGCCGTATCTCTTCGTCAGTAGTTACCCATCGAGCCACCAGCCGTCCACACGCTTCTGCCGACAGGAGTGCCATCAGCACCCATCCATCGATCGAACCATGAAGCACTCTTCATCTTCCGGCCATCGGCGAGCCGGCGTCCTGCACAACAGAGGTGCCCTACACAGCACGTAGCTCAAGCCAGTGTGGCTTGAGCTACGTGCTTGTCGAAAGCTCAGCTTGCCCGGAGGGCTATTTCGCGAAGCGGTCCTTCAGGATCTCCTCGATGGTGGGACGGCCGATGACCTGCAGCTCATAGCGCACGCGCTCCATAGGGTGATCGACCTTCAGCAGGCGCGTGAGATCGATAGGCGTGCCGACGATCACAAGGTCACACGGCGTCGCGTTGATGGTCTCCTCCAGATCGCGGATCTGCGCGTCGCCATAGCCCATCGCCGGCAGGACCGTGCCGGTCCCCGGGTACTTCTCATACGTCGCGGCGATAGACGCCACCGCATAGGGCCGCGGATCGATGATCTCAGCGGCACCGAATCGCTGAGCTGCGACGTAGCCGGCGCCGTAAGACATCCCGCCGTGGGTCACCGTGGGACCATCCTCGATAACCAACACGCGCTTACCGCGAATCCGCTCGGGATGGTCGACAAAGATAGGTGACGCGGCTTCAACGACCACTGCGTCCGGGTTCAGACGGCTGATGTTACCGTAGATCTCGCGCACCCCGGCGTAGTCGGCGGTCGCCATCTTGTTGATGACCAGCACGTCGGCAGCACGGAAGTTCGACTCGCCCGGGTAGTAGGCGACTTCGTGTCCTGCACGGAGGGGATCTACCATAGTCAACCACAGGTCCGGCCTATAGAACGGCAAATCGTTGTTGCCACCATCCCAAACCACGACGTCGGCTTCCTGCTCTGCTTGACGCAGGATGGCCTCGTAGTCGACACCGGCGTAGACGACAATGCCACGATCCAGATGCGGCTCGTACTCCTCGCGCTCCTCAATGGTGCACTGGTGCTTATCGAGATCCGCGTAGGTGGCGAATCGCTGCACAGCTTGCTTAGCCAGGTCGCCGTAGGGCATGGGATGGCGAACGGCGACAACCTTGAGGCCAAGGTTCTGCAGCACGTCACAGACGTGCCGGGTGGTCTGTGATTTGCCACACCCTGTGCGCACGGCGCAGACAGCCACCACGGGCTTGTGGCTCTCAAGCATCGTCGCCTTTCCGCCCATCAAACGGAAGTCAGCACCGCAGGCGATAACCAACGAGGCTTGGTGCATCACGTACTCGTGCGGCACATCAGAGTAGGCGAACACTACCTGGCCGACATCGTTGTCCTCAATGAGCTGTGCGAGCTCCGACTCCGGAGTGATCGGGATACCTTCGGGGTAAAGCCCGCCGGCCAACTCCCGTGGGTAGCGGCGCCCATCGATATTGGGGATCTGCGCGGCCGTAAATGCCACGATCTCATAGCGATCGTTATCGCGGAAATAGGTGTTGAAGTTGTGGAAGTCACGCCCCGCAGCACCCATGATAATCGCCCGAATCCTCTCCATAGAAGCCAGCTCCTTTCAGAGATTGGACTTTGCAGTGACGGGGGGCCGGCACGCTGCAGCCTGGTCCCGCGCCACGTCTGTTTCAAGAACGTGAAGCAAGCATAGCGCAGACCCTATGGGGACTCAAGTGAGGTTCGAGAAGAAAGCGGCGCTTTTCTTCCTTTCAAGAGGAATAGCGCCACTCACGTGGGCGTTGCTGAGAGAGGTAAATCGTCCAGAGCCAAAACTCGCGTGACCTCATCTTGGTGCGGCACCAACGCGCCCAGCACACCGTTGATGAAGCGTGGGGAGCTGTCCGACCCGTACTCCTTGGCGAGCTCAACGGCCTCGTTGATGGCCACCTTGAAGGGGACCCGCCCAGCGGTAAACTCATAGAGCGCTATGCGCAACAGGTTGCGATCCACAACGGCAACCTGATCCAACGGCCACTCAGGGGCATGAGACTGGATATAGAGATCCAAGCGTGATGTCGCGGCCATAACGCCCTCTACCAACTGCCGAGCGTAGGCAGCCACGCGGGCATTGGCGTCCGATTCCATGCCACATCGCTCATGGAGAACTGCGGCCGGCGCGTGTCCCACCAGATCGACCTCGTATAGCGCTTGCAGCGCTAACTCACGCGACAATCGGCGCTCACCCTTCATAAAGAACTCCTTGAGCGCACAACATCCCAGTACGCTCTCGACCGACTACGGTCCTAAGCCGTCTCCGCCGTCGACCATTCGTCAACCTGCGAGTACGTCACGTCCTCAATGTGGACGTTCACGGCATCGACAGGCATCCCAATCATTTGCTGAACGGCCCGGGTGACTTCGTACTGGACCTTGCGTCCCAGCTGCAGCAAGCTCTGGTCGGGACCCGCAATGATATGCAGATCGACGAAGACCCGCCCCTCCCTGACCTGAATCGCCACCGACTTGCCGGAAATGCCCAGCAGACGATCCACATCACGCTCTGCGATCTCCGCAACGCCGGGAACCCCAAGAGTCGTCAGACGAGCGATGGTCTCCAAGACCGTGGGCTCCACCGTTACTGCACCAGGAATCGTCTTGCCTTCCATGAGACACCCCTTCACCGATCTCGTTTGCTGTCCACCTACCCAGCAACGACCACAGACTTCGCGTCATAAACAAAACGGACGGGCCTCCGCAGAGGCCCGATCTTAAGTCATCCGTACCCTATCACCTGCCGGGAGTCAAACTCGGGTGCGCTTGATCTGAGCCTGGACCACGATCCATCCGGCACACCAAACTACACCCCCAGGTGACGCCGAAACTAGCTCTCGGCAACCTGAAGGACCTGGCGTCCCCGGTAGTACCCACACTTGGGACACACGTAATAAGGCCGAACAAGTCCGCCGCACTCCTCACACAGAACTTGCGCGGGGAGCTTTGCCGTGGGATAGCTGTTAGCCCGCCGCCGATCACGCCGGCCTGGCGGGGTTCGTCTCTTTGGTACTGCAGCCATATCTACTTCCTCTCCCTTATGTCGTCAATAGTCTCGCCCGCACCAGACCTGTCATCGGATCCCGTTAGAGCGCAAGGTCAATTATACAGAAAACCGGCGTTCTGTCAATCTTGCCCGTCAGAAATCCCCGCCTCGCGATCCACTTCCAGTCGGTGCAGTCCGTTCTCCGCCACCCTCAGCTGCCGCGTCAGCTCAGATTGGAGCAAGCTGAGAGAGTTGAATACATAATCATCGGCATCCGTCTTCAAGCGATCCGAGATCTGACGAGCCTCCTGCACGATCATCTTGGCCTGCCGCTGCGCATCCACCACGAACTGGTGGCTGGAGGCCATCCGTTGGCCCTCTTCGCGAGCCTTGGCGATGATTATGTCAGCTTCCAACCGTGCGGCTTCCACAACGGCATCGCGCTCCTGCACAATGCGCCGAGCCTGTTCCATCTGCTCGGGTACCGCCTGGCGCAGTTGCGATAGCTGACCGCGCACCTCGTCTTCGTTCACCATACGATTGCCCAGGAATCTCGGACACTCCTCGACAATATAACGCTCCAACCGATCGATCAGGAAGTCAACATCCATACTCCCTCCTCTTTCAGCTTCATGAAGACGGTCCCTCATACCTTAGCCCGACCCAGGACATCCCACGCCCCCATCAACTCGCTTGGCGCTTCTCTTCCAGCGCGGCCAACACCAAGGGGCTGACCATTCCAGACACATCCCCACCCGCGACAAAGACCTCTTTGACCAGACTGGCACTCACAAACGCATACTCGAACCGGGTCATCAGACAAATCGTCTCCACCTGCGGCTGGAGTTGTTGGTTCATCAGAGCCATCTGGTATTCACGCTCGAAGTCCGAGATGACGCGCAATCCCCGGACCAGCGTCTGAGCCCCGAGGGATCGTGCAAACTCAACCGTCAGACCATCATAGGGCAGCACATCGACGTTGCCGAAGGGCTCCAGAACAGCACGAGCCAATGCCACGCGCTCACTTACCGTGAAGAGAAGCCGCTTATCAGGCCGAGCGTGAATCCCTACCACGAGGCGATCGAACAACGTCGCCGCCCGCTGAGCGATGTCCATATGCCCAAAGTGGACCGGATCAAATGAGCCGGGATAGACTGCTGTACGCATCGTTAGCTCGCCTCTCAGCCCTAACTGAGGTCTCCGGAATCCTGCCAGAAACTGGCGACCTCGGCGCGCAGAGCCTGATGC
>CAZEXX010000004.1:0-27763 GCA_964516885.1 uncultured Anaerolineales bacterium
AGGCATTGGGGGAGGGGGGCACTGAACACCGCACCTGTTCAGCTGCTCGTTCTATTTTCTGGGGCCGTCTAGGTCCAGTCCACTTGGGGAGGAAGAATGAACCGTGATGAACGGGTGACCGAAGCACGCACGTTTAAGGTTCTCCGTATTAGCCTGGCCTCACCTAAAGACATACTCTCTTGGTCGTATGGTGAGGTGACCAAACCTGAGACAATCAACTATCGCAGGCTCCGTCCAGAAAAGGACGGGCTCTTTTGTGAAGCAATCTTTGGTCCATCACGCGATTACCAGTGTTACTGTGGTAAATACAAGGGTATCCGGTATCGTGGCATCATCTGTGACAAGTGTGGCGTGGAGGTCACGCGCTCCTCAGTGCGCCGTGAGCGGATGGGGCACATTGCGTTGGCCGCCCCTGTCGCACATATCTGGTACACACGTCGAATTCCCAGCCACCTGAGTGTCCTCCTGGACCTCAGCAAGCGCAACCTGGATCGCGTTCTCTATTTTGCTCAGTATATCGTCGTTTCCGTGGATGAGGACGCACGCCAGCGGGCCCTCAAGCGCATCGATGAAGAAGACCATGCCCGCGTAGTTCGCATGGAAGAGGCTGCCGCAGCTCGGATTGCCGAGCTCGAGGGCCGGGTTGCAGAGCGCCAGGTGAAGCTGGAGGCTGCCCAGAAGCAGCTCAAGGATCAACTGGACGCTGAACTCAACACCCGGACCGAGCAGGTCTTGGGCGAGGCACGGCGTCTTCAGGATCGCTTTGAGGGGATGATGGGGCACGCGACCAGCGAAGCCATCGTCTTTACCCCGACGGATACAGTGATCGTTGATGCCGATGAGGTGATCAGCCGTGATCACTATGCTGTACTCAACACGGTGGCTCAGGACGCTCTGGATGCTCTGGAGCGAGAGATTCGCGAGCGTGAGTCCCAGGCTCTGGGTCCTGTCGAGGCCGGTGTTGACGCGCAAGCTGAGGATGTTCAGTTGAGTGTCGCTAGGGTGCGTGAGGAGCTGGCCGAGAAGATCAACATCATCCACACTCACTACGGTAAATTGCGCGAGGAGTTGCTGAGCCTCGCCGAGCTGCAGTTCTTCAATGAGCAGCGTTATCGTGACCTGCGCCAACGTTGGGGCCAGGTCTTCAAGGCCGGGATGGGCGCCGAGGCCGTCTATGAACTTCTGCGGCACCTTAACTTGGCGGAGATCTCCGAGAAGCTGTGGCACGAAGTGCGCACCGGTCGCTCAGCGCAGCGACGTAAGCGGGCCACGCGCCGGCTGACGGTGGTTGAGGCCCTGCGCAAGAGCCGCAACAAACCGGAGTGGATGGTTCTTACCGTTCTTCCTGTCCTGCCTCCCGAGCTGCGCCCGATGGTGCAGTTGGATGGTGGGCGTTTTGCCACGTCTGACCTCAACGATCTCTATCGCCGGGTCATCAACCGCAACAACCGCCTCAAGCGACTCTTGGAGCTTGGTGCGCCGGAAGTTATCATCAACAACGAGAAGCGCATGTTGCAGGAAGCTGTGGACAGCCTGATCGATAACAGCCAGCGCGGCAAGGCCATGAGCCGCCGCGGTCGCAGGCAGCTGAAATCCCTGAGCGATATGCTGAAGGGCAAGAAGGGGCGCTTCCGCCGCAACTTGCTGGGCAAGCGCGTCGACTACTCCGGTCGTTCGGTGATCGTGGTTGGCCCGCATCTTAAGATGGATCAATGCGGTCTGCCCAAGATGATGGCCCTGGAGCTCTACCGCCCCTTCATCATCCAGCGGCTGGTTGAGTACAATTACGCTACGAATGTGAAGGCGGCCAAGAGACTGATCGAACGACAACGTCCCGAGGTGTGGGAGGTGCTGGAAGAGGTCATTCAGGATCGCCCTGTTATGCTGAACCGTGCGCCGACCCTACACCGTCTGGGCATCCAGGCGTTCGAGCCGGTCCTGGTTGAGGGTAAGGCTATTCACCTGCACCCCCTGGTCTGTTCGGCATTTAACGCCGACTTCGATGGCGACCAGATGGCGGTGCACGTACCTCTCTCACGCAAGGCCGTTGAGGAAGCTCGGACGCTGATGTTGGCGACCCGCAACTTGCTCAAGCCCGCGGATGGCCAGCCTGTTGTGGGCCCCTCCAAGGATATGTGCATGGGCATCTACTATATGACGATGGATCTCGATGCCGACAAGGGTGACGGCAAGGTCTTTTGCGACATCGACGAGGTCGAGATGGCCTACCGGCTTGGTGCCGTGGGCCTGCATGCCAAAGTCAAGGTTGCTCAGATTTACGACGAACTCCCTGCACCTGATGTGCTAACGGAGACGACGGTTGGCCGGGCGCTCTTTAACCGGATCGTTCCCGATGCTCTGCGACCGATTAACTACCCGTTGGATAAGGGTGGACTGAACGATCTGATCGCGGTCTGTTACCGTCATCTCGGACGTGAGGTCGCTGTCGAGCTAGCTGACGCCATCAAGCGATTGGGGTTTGAGTATGCGACGATCTCCGGTGTCACGATCTCGGTCTACGATCTGACTATTCCGGAAGAGAAGCAAACGATCCTTGATGAGGCCACGCAAGAGGTGTCCGAGATCGATCGCCAGTATCGCCGAGGTCTGCTTACGGAAGAGGAGCAGTACAGCCGCACCGTCGAGATCTGGTCGCGTGCGCGTGACCTGGTATCCAAGGCTGTGGCGAGTGGTCTGGACCCGTACGGCCCTATCTCTGTGATGGCCAAGTCTGGTGCATCCAAGGGCAACTTCGGTCCCATTGCTCAGCTGTCGGGGATGCGCGGTCTGATGGCTGATCCCTCGGGCCGGATCATCCCGCTGCCGATTCGTTCTAACTTGCGAGAAGGTCTCACCGCGCTGGAGTACTTTATCTCCACGCACGGCTCCCGCAAAGGGTTGGCGGACACGGCGCTGCGTACAGCCGGTGCCGGCTATCTGACGCGCCGTCTGGTGGATACGGTTCAGGATATCATCATTAATGCGCACGATTGTGGCACGCGGGCAGGCATCTGGATCCGCCGCGGTGACAATATCGGCGGTCAGGATTTGACGTCACGTCTGTGGGGACGTGTTGTCGCTGCCCCGGTTGCGCATCCGAAGACCGGCGAGGTCATCGTTGATCGCAACGAAGAGATCGATGAGGACGCAGCTGAGCTGATTCAGAAGCTGGGCATCGAGGATATCTTCGTGCGCTCGCCCATGACGTGCGAACTGAATCACGGTATCTGCGGACTCTGCTACGGCCGTGACCTGGGTCGCGGTGGCATCGTGCAGATCGGAACGGCCATCGGCATCATCGCCGCCCAGTCGATTGGTGAGCCCGGCACGCAGCTGACGCTGCGTACGTTCCATACCGGTGGTACGGCGTCGAGCAGCGGCGACATCACCAGCGGTCTCCCGCGCGTTGAGGAGCTGCTGGAGGCGCGTGTGACCCCCGAAGGTGAGGCTGAGATCACTGACTTCAGTGGTGTGGTGCATATCACCCGAGATGGCGACTTCGCTGACGTCACGATTGTCGATAGCCAGGTCAAGAAGGTCAGTTACGACATTCCCGAGGGTTGGGAAGTGTTTGTCGAGGACGGCGATGAGGTAGCGCAGGAAGATATTCTGGCGCGCGAAGCGAGCGAGGACGGCACGCAAGAGCTGCGCGCGAAGTCCGCGGGCCGTATCAGTCGCGATGGCCAGGACATGGTGCTCATCTACGATATCCGCCAGGAGCAGACCTACACAGTGCCGCCTTCAGCTCGCCTCCTGGTCGCTGACGGACAGAAGGTTCCTGCCGGCACCCAGCTCTACGAAGGTGTGCCGAACCCGCACCGCATCCTGCAGGTTCAGGGTCGCGAGGCTGTCCAGCTGCACATCCTGAGTGAAGTGCAGCAGGTTTACCGCACCCAGGGTGTGAACATCTCGGACAAGCACTTCGAAGTGATCATCCGCCGTATGATTAGCCGCGTGCTGGTGACAGAGTCCGGGGACTCCGAGTTCCTGCCGGGAGATCTGGCCAATCGAGTGCTCTTCGAGCGCACGAACCTAGAGCTGGTGGAGCAAGACAAGGCGCCGGCGCGGGCACGTCAGGTGCTGTTGGGGTTGACCAAGGCTTCCCTGGCTTCGGATTCTTTCCTGTCGGCGGCCTCCTTCCAGCATACGATCAAGATTCTGTCGAATGCGGCTGTCCGCTCGGCTGAGGATCCTCTGTACGGCTTGAAGGAAAACGTGATCATTGGCAAACTGATTCCTGCCGGTACCGGTTATCGTGGGGATACCGAGGGATCCGATGGTCCGATCGAAGTGTACGAGGGTGTGCCCGTGGCGAAGGAACTTCCCAAGGGGACGCTTCTCAGCGGTGTTGAGGAGGAGCCGGAGTCACTGCTGCTCTCGGATCTCCAACAGCCGTTCCGGCTGGAATCTGTCTAGCACGCGATGGATGAGAGCTGATAGAGGGCGACCTGCGGGTCGCCCTCTTTTTTTGTGCAACCTCGGACGGGTCGCCCCGTATATAGTATGTAGCCGCAAGATGGGCCAAATCTGGAGCATCTGCTGAACTGCCGGCTGGGCCAGGCTCGTACCTGGATCCGGTTTCCACAAGATAGGATCAGGTGTTGAGCACATGAAAGGGTTGCCTGTGCGCATGTCGGTGAGTCAGGATGGTCGGGAGGCGATGGAAGAGGACTTTCTGCGTTTGGCGCAGAAGGGCGATGCAGCATCGATCACCAAGCTGGTTGAAACCTACCAGCAGAAAGTTTTCAACGTCTGCTATCGGATGCTCGGCGAAACTACGGAGGCTGAGGATGCGGCGCAGGAGGCCCTGGTCAAGGCTGTCACAAACCTGCATTCCTATGATGTCGAGCGCCCGTTCAAGCCCTGGATCCTGCGCATCGCGTCCAATGGGTGTATTGATCGGATCCGGCGCCGCAAGGATGCCCTGTCGTTGGATGGGATGGGGGAGGATGGCGCCTGGGAGTGGCAAGCGGGCAACAGCCCGAGCCCGGAACGAGAGTATTTGCGCAACGAGCGTCACGCTGCGGTTCGTGCAGTCTTGGATAATCTGAGTCCTGCCGATCGTATGGTGGTGACGCTTTTCTATTGGGAAGGGATGCCGTATACAGAGATCGAGGAAGTCACCGGTCTGACGATCTCTGCGATCAAATCGAGATTATTCCGTGCCCGCCGGACAATAGCGGAGTTGTTGGTTCAGGAGGAGACCTATGCCTGAGAAGCTGAAGATGCCTTCACAGGATATGCATAGTGAGGCGTGGTGGATTCGTGTGCTGGATGATGAGCTGACGCCGGATGAGGAGGTGCGATGGGGTGCGCACCTGTTGGAGTGTGAGAGCTGCCGGCAGGAACTGGCTGCTTTGGCGCGGGTGGATGTGTTCTTGAGCCAGGTCCCGGTGCCACCTGCGTTGCCGGCGAGTTTCACGGACGCGACGGTGCAGCTGATTGCCAACAAGCAACGTTGGCACCGGATGTTGAGCTTTCTTGCCGGATCGCTGGTCATTGCCGTGACCAGTCTGTTGGTTGTCGGCGTTGCGAGCTCGACGCTCTCCTCATTCGAACTGGGCGTCAGCGTGATGTTTTTTGCGCGTGAAGTCCTTTTTCACTCGTTTGTGCAGACTATGCTGGGCCTGTTAGTCCGCTGGCGAACGATACTGCCCTATCTGGTGGGCACTGCTTTGGTGGCCTACGCTTTGATTATGCCGAATGGCCTGCTGATGACGTTTGCCTTTGTGTGGTTATCCAGCCGCCGGCGTGCCCGCGGCATGGCTTGAGTTCAGCCCGGTTGCTGAGGGCGGGTGGGTTAGACGTGGCGGTTGACAACTGCTGGGAGTTAGCGTTAGGTGGAGGGATCTGATGAGAAAACTATGGCTTGGTTTCATGGTCGCGTTGCTGCTGGCGTTGCCGGTGCTGCCCGCCCTGGCCTCACCTGAGGTGCAGGAGGGGGGCGGTGTTCACTTCGGGGCCTATACCCTTCAGCCCGGTAACCGTGTCCGCGGCGACTTGGTCGTGATCGGTGGCCCGGTTGAGCTGGGGGCAGGCTCGGAATTGGACGGGGACCTCACGGTCTTTGGCCCGTTCACTATGGGAACCGGCGCGGTTCTTGAGGGCCAGCTGGTCGTGATGGGATCGGCGGACGTGTCGGGCAGGATCGAGGGTGACCTCTTCACTGCCGGCTCGTTGGTGCTGCGGGAAACTGCGACTATTGAGGGTGATGTGGCCGCCGCCGGTACCGTGGACCAGGCGCCTGGTGCGGTCATCGAAGGCGAGTTCGCGCCGATAGATAGACATGACTGGGATCTTCCGGAAGGCATAACCGTGCCGGGCCCCTTCGTGTGGCCCAGGACGATCGAGCGAACCGTCGAGGTCAACCGCACACCGCGCTGGGTGACCTACTTCTGGCGCCTGGTGAAAGGCATCGCCGGTGTTGTGATGCTGAGCCTCCTGGCACTGGTGATTGCCAGCCTCTGGCCCACCCATGTGGAGCGTGTCGGCCGCGTTGTGGCGGAGGCGCCGCTGCCGGCCTTTGGTGTGGGGCTTCTGTCGCTGATCCTCGCGGCATTGGCCGCTGCTGTGCTGGCGATCACAATCTGTCTGAGCCCCTTTGCTCTGGTCGGCATCACCATCGTCGGTATCGGTGTTCTTCTGGGATGGATCGCGCTGGGGCAGGTGCTCGGGCGCAAGATTCTCGGAGGCGCATTCAATCAAGCGGCGCCGAAAGCTGTGACGGCCGCCGTCGTTGGCACCGCGTTGATCTCGTTCATTCTGGTGCTGGCGCGCGCATTTGGGGCGCTCAACACATTCTTGCTCTTCCTGCTTGTGCCTCCGGCTGCTGGGGCGGTGGTCCTGACCCGTTTCGGTACCATCCCCTATGCAACGCGCGGCGTGAGCGGTTCGTCATCGCGCCCCCCGGGCGGGCCTGCATCGCGCCAGCCGACCCCCAAGCCGGCGGCGCCAGCGGCTCGCCCGGTCGCGCCGTTACCGCAGGAGGTCGTGGCGCCAGGGTCCGCGCCGAGCGACCGTGATGAGGCTATCCTGCCGCAGGGAGATGTCGACAAGGCATCAGGCCTGCCCGCAGACGACGCGTCCTCCGCGGACGCGGCGGCTGAGACGGAGTCCGAGAGGGTGCTGGAAACTGCCTAAGGGCAGATTGGGGATTACGCTGCTTTTTGGTGTGAGGACTGAGAGATGCCAATGGATGAACGATATGAGCGCCAGCTGGTGATGCCGACGATCGGCGAAGCGGGGCAGGCCCGGCTTGAAGCTTCGCGCGTGCTGGTCGTTGGTGCCGGCGGGCTTGGATCACCTATTCTGCTGTACTTAGCTGCTGCCGGGGTGGGGACCCTGGGCATTGCTGACAACGACAAGGTGAGCGAATCCAACCTGAATCGCCAGATCCTGTACACAACGGAGGATATCGGACGCAGCAAGGTGATGACTGCCGTTCAGCGCGTCAGGGCTCTTAGTCCCGCCACAAAGGCGATCCCTCACGAGGAGAGGATCCTTCGCGAGAACGGACTGCAGCTGGTGGGTGGGTATGATCTGGTCGTTGAGGCCAGTGACAATCTCGAGACCAAGAGCCTGATGAATGAACTGTGCGTCGATGCAGGCATTCCGTTAGTGTGGGCCGCTGTCACGCGTTGGGAAGGCCAGATGGGGGCCTACGTGCCGGGTCACGGCTGCCGTGCTTGTGTGTTCCCAGAACTGCCGGAGCCCGGCACCTATCCTTCTGCGGCGGAGTTGGGCGTGGTCGGCGCCGCTGCCGGGGTGATGGGCGCCCTGGAGGGCGTCGAGGCACTCAAGCTTCTCCTCGGCGTTGGTGATACCTTGGCCGACCGGCTACTGCTGTGGGACGGCTTGCACGGCACGTTTGATGTGGTCAGCTACACGCGGAATCCTCGCTGTCCTGTCTGCGGGTAGCGCCTGAAGAGAACAGAAGACCGGGACAGTTTCACTGTCCCGGTCTTCTGTTTAGTGAGCTGATTGTGGCTAGTAGGCTTTTGCGAAGATGGCGACCTCGGTAGCGGGCTTGCCCGTGTAGACGCAGGTTCCCGAACCGCCGGGCTGTTCGTCGGGGATGCAGCGCACGGTGGCCTTGGTCTCGTTCTTGACGCGGTCCTCGTCCTCGCGGTCGCCTGCCCACCAAGCCCGAGCGAAGCCGGTCTGAATGGCCTCTTTGAGTTCATCATACGTCTCGACATCCCGGATGTTGCTGTCGCGGAAGTCTTTCGCCTTCTGGTAGATGGCATCCTGCACCGTCTCCAGCATCGCGGGGATGCGCCCCTCGATCTCGGACATAGGTATCAGCATCTTGCCATCCCGCCCGGGGATGTCACGCCGCGCGACCATCACGTTCTGCTTCGCGATATCGCGGGGGCCGATCTCGACGCGCAGCGGCACGCCCCGCATCTCCCAGTCATTGTACTTCCAGCCCGGTGAGAAGCCCTCGCGATCGTCTAGCTTCACCCGAACCAACTTGCTGAGCCGCTCTTTGATCCGCTTGGCGGCCTCAAGCACGGCCTCGCGTTCCTTGTTCTTGCGCCAAATCGGCACGATTACGACCTGGATCGGCGCAAGGTGCGGCGGCAGTACCAGCCCCTGATCGTCGCCGTGGGTCATCACGACCGCTCCGACCATGCGCGTGCTGACGCCCCACGACGTGGTCCAGGCGAGCTGCTGTTCGTTCTTCTCGTCGAGATACTGGATATCAAAGGCTTTGGCGAAGTTCTGCCCGAGGAAGTGACTTGTGCCGGACTGGAGCGCCTTGCCGTCCTTCATCATCGCCTCGATTGTGTAGCTGGCGATGGCACCGGCGAACTTCTCGCTCTCGCTTTTGCGACCGGGGATGACGGGAATAGCGGCTTCTTTGACGCAGAAATCGGTGTAGACGCCGAGCATGCGGAGCGTCTCCTCGATGGCCTCTTCCTCAGTTGTGTGGGCCGTGTGGCCTTCCTGCCACAGGAACTCAGTTGTGCGCAGGAAGAGACGGGTCCGCATCTCCCACCGCACGACGTTGGCCCATTGGTTGATGAGCAGTGGAAGATCCCGGTAGGATTGGATCCACTTCGAGTACATATGCCCGATGATGGTCTCAGACGTGGGGCGCACGACCAGCGGTTCGTCGAGTTCCCTGCCGCCACCGTGGGTGACGACGGCCAATTCCGGTGAGAATCCCTTCACGTGTTCGCTTTCCTTCTCCAGGAAGCTCATAGGGATGAGGAGGGGAAAGTAGGCGTTGACGTGCCCTGTTTCCTTGAATCGAAGGTCAAGCTCGTCACGGATGCGCTCCCAAAGGGTGTATCCATAGGGTTTGATGACCATGCAGCCGCGAACCGGCGAATAGTCGGCCAGGTCAGCCTTCAGCACGATCTCGTTGTACCATTTGGAAAAATCTTCGCTCTGCGGTGTTAGAAACTCTGCCATAATCTCCCTTTTACTCCCTTGCCTGTGAGGTCTTCGCCAGCTACTCGGTAGCCGCTACACGTAGCCGCTGCAAGTGACGGTTGTTGACCGTCACCGAGTCTACGTCATAGGTGATCATACAAAACGGATGCACATTGACAATGTCAGTGCGCTGATGCTGCGTGTGCCAGATCTCCTGTCCATAGCGATGGTTGTGACCGTGCAGGAACAGGCGGGGCTCAAACCGCTGTATGAGTCGCAAGAAGGTCCCAAACCCTCTATGTGCGCCTTGGGGGCTGTCATGGATGCCTTCGGCCGGTGAATGGGCGACGAAAACGTCGACATAGCGCCCTCTGAGTGCCCGGTTCAGCAGGAGCTGAGGTATCAAGCTCAGTGCCCTGCTCGCCATCTCGACTTCAGTGTATTGGTAGTCTGCCCTGGCTGAGTACCGGATCGAGCCCTGCAGCCCGGCTACCAGAAGGTCCAGTTTCCTGAGATAGACAACGCGCCGGTCAATATTGGTCCAACCCAGCGGATGGTCGATTCTCTTCCCGTTGGGCAACGATTGTGCCCGGTCGTGATTCCCGTGTACGAAGAGGGCGTGCGCCACATGCGTTTGGGTCACGATGAAATCCATATAGTCATAGGGCAGGTCACCACACCCAATGAGCACGTCAATCGGTCCGGTCAATTGGTTAAGGTTCGAGTGGTAGAGCGAATTCGTGACTTCGTCACTGATCGCCAGAATACGCATTGAGTACCGCTTCCTTCCTCTACTCGATGGTCTACAGCCTCGTCGCGCTCGCGGCACGCTGCGCACCGGCCATTTCCGACCCGGCTATGCCGGCCCCGACTGTGTCGGGCTCGGTCCGAACCGCTCATAGTTGATGGACAGTTTCTCCATCACGGCATCACCGAGATCAATCCCGGTCAGGTAGGCCAGCTGCAGCAGATAGAGCAATACGTCGGCAAGTTCTTCCGACAGTGCCTCGCCGTTGGCGTTCTCTCCCCATTGGTAGTGCTCGAGCACCTCGGCCGCTTCGATCGACAGTGAGACCGCGATGTTGCGCGCTGACTGTTCGCACGGTGAATCCGGCTTGTACCACCCCATCGCCGCGACAAAGGCGTTCATAGCGTCGGTCAGTTCCTGGAGGGTCAGCGAGTTCCCCAGCGATTTTGGCTGGTACGGGGATGGTTGGCCTGATTTTGCAGTGTCACTCATAGTCGGCACTCTGTTGGCCGTGGCCAGACGGACACTGTGGCCACTGTCGTGGAAGTATACTGTGGCCCGCAGCGTCCGGCACTGTCAGGCATCCCATCTTCGCAGAGCCTCAACGAAGAGGCGCACGCCAAATCCGGTGGCGCCTTTGGGAACATAGGGATCTGCCTTGTCACGGATCCCCAACCCGGCGATATCAATGTGGGCCCACTTGATCCCGTCCGCCACGAACTTGCTCAGGAAGTATGCCGCGGTGATGCTGCTGGCGGCGCGCCCGCCGACGTTCTTGAGGTCGGCGACGTCGCTTTCTATCTGCTTTCCGTACTCCTTGAAGAGCGGCATCGGCCACACGCGCTCCTTAGTGGCCTCACCGGCAGCGACCAACCGGTCGATCAGGCCCTGATCCCCCATAACGGCGGCCGCATGGTCACCGAGGGCTACGATCCGCCCGCCGGTCAGCGTAGCAATATCAAAGACCGCGTCAGGCTGGAACTCGCCGGCGTAGGTTAAAGCGTCCGCAAGAATCAGACGGCCTTCGGCATCGGTGTTGATGATCTCGACGGTGAGTCCCTTGAGCGACTTGACCACGTCGCCGGGCTTGGTTGCCTGGGCATCGGGCATATTTTCGGTGACCGGGGCCAACCCGACAACGTGCAATGGGAGATTGAGAAGCGCGACGGCGCGCAGGGCGCCCAATACGGCAGCTGCGCCGCCCATGTCGCCCTTCATCTTCTCCATACCCTGGCTGGATTTGAGCGAAATGCCTCCTGTATCGAAGGTGATTCCCTTGCCGACCAAGACGACGGTGGGGAGATCCGGCATACCCGCATTGTGTTCCAGCACGATGAGCAGTGCCGGTTCATTCCCACCCTGGTTGACGCTCAGGAATAGGCGCATTCCCAGCTCTTCCAGGGAGGGCTTCTCAAGGATCTTGCACACCGTGCCTGTCTCTGTGGCGATCTCCTGGGCTACCTTGGCCAGGTGGGAAGGGGTGGCCATGTTGGCCGGGCGATTGACCAAGTCGCGAGCCAGCATCGTGGACTCTGCCACGATCTGCCCGCGGTGCAGAGCTTCCTGCATCGCAGTCAGATCGTCCTGCTCGGAGATCACGACAACCAGTTTCTCGGGATCGGCCTGATGGTTCTCGTCCTGTGTCTTGAGCTCTGTGAACCGGTAGAGTCCCAGGAGCGCACCTTCTATCACTGCTTCAGCGACCGCTGAGGTGGCCAGATCGCGCGAGCTGCCCTCTACGTCCTCACCAGATACGACCGTGTGCAGAGCGGATAGCCCGAGCGAACGTGCTTTCTGTGCTGTGGTTGCGGACGCCTCGCGGATGACGTTGAGTGTGACCTCCTCAGGCTTCCCGACGCCAACAAGGATGATACGCTTGGCAGGGAGCTGACCGTGGGTGTAGAGCACCAAGGTCTCGTTGGCCTTGCCTTTGAAATCCCCATCGGTGATGACCGAACCCAGTTCTCCGTTGAGGGCTGTGTCCAGCTCCCCAGCCGTACCTATCAGCGGGAGTTCGGTACCCTCAAAGAGACCCAGCGCGATCGCCGGCGTCTCCTGTTCAGTGATGTGGCCCACAACAGCCCTAATCTCCATAGTGGGAAGCCTCCAGGCTAGATTATGTATCGGATGGATCGATTATACCATAATGGTCCGGCTTGCCCGCCGGAGTGTGACGAGATTTCCGGCAAGGCCATCCCGGGCGGCGGAGCTCGGGTCCAGACGCTTTGCTGGGGAGCTGGATGAGCAACGAGACAACGCAAGCCGGGATGGAGGTGTGCTCGCCATCGCCGGGGCCAACGGCTTCTCAGAAGACGTGGATGGCTGAGGCCTTGAAGCCGATGGAGACCTCCTGTCCCACCGCTAGTTCCAACTCCTCCAGCGAGCGCCGGGTGATGACGCAAGTCAGGTCGGGGGGAAGGTGCACGGTGACGTAGAGCAGCGTCCCCCGGTCAGCGATCTCGGCGATCCGGCCCCGGAATGTGTTGCGCACGCTGGAGCGGCGTAGCTCCTGGAAGATGAAGATATCCTCCGGTCGGATGGAAGCGCGCACCCGCCCGGTCAGTTCCGTCACCACAGCGATCTGGATCCCGTCGAGAGAGAGCAGCTTGTACCCGCCGTTGCCGGGTAGTAGGTCGCCCTGAAGGATGTTGCGCACCCCCACAAAGCGGGCCACAAACTCGGAAGCCGGTTTCCTGAAGATCTCGTCCGGCAGCCCCACCTGCACGATCCTCCCCGCGTTCAAGACAGCGATGCGGTCGCCCAGGGCGACGGCCTCCTCGAAGTTGTGGGTGACGTGGATGGTCGTGGTGCCCAGCGTCCGGTGCAGACGCGCCAACTCGCGCTGCAGGTCTTCCCGGGTGGACGGGTCAAGGGCGCTGAGCGGCTCATCCAGCAGCAACAGCCGGGGCTTGACGATCAGCGCCCGTGCCAGCGCCACCCTCTGTTGCTCGCCGCCGCTGAGCGTGCTCGGGCTGCGATGGAGCAGGTGCTCGATGGACAGGAGCTCCGCCATCTCGTTCACCCGCTGCTGGACGACAGCGCGAGCCTCTCGGCGCCGTCCGCGACCCTGTCGTCTGCGACGCTGTGTCAGGCCGAAGGCGATGTTATCCGCCACGTTCAGGTGCGGGAAGAGTGCGTAGTCCTGGTAGACGAAGCCGATCCCGCGACCCTCCGGCGGCGTGGTCGTGGCATCTTCCTCATTCATCAGGACCTGTCCCCGGCGTGGCCCGTGCAGCCCGGCGATGGTCTCGAGCAGCACGGTCTTTCCCCCGCCGGTCGGGCCGAGGATAACCATATACTCGCCGGATGCCACGTCCAGCGTGATCTCCCGCAAGTGGAACTCGCCCAGGTCAACCGACAGATCACGAACCTGTACACCTCCGCTCATTTCCTGCCCCGCCTTCCGGCCACGATTCGCAGCGTCACAAACGTCGTCAGGCAGATCAAGAGGATCAATGTCGCTACCGGGCGCGCGTACTGCAATCCGTAGGACCCGAACCGCTCCCACAAGAGCACCGGTGCGACCGTCGGGTGGTAGGCCAGGATGACCACGGCTCCGAACTCGCTCAGTCCCCGCGCCCACATCAGGATGATCCCGGACAGGATGGAACGCCAGGCCAGCGGGAAGGCGACACGCCAGAAGGCGGTCCAGGGGGAAGCCCCCAGCGTGCGGGCGACCCGCTCCAGCCGGGGGGGTACCGTCTCGAACCCTTCCCGCGCTGCGTTGACCAGGTGCGAAAGGCTGACGAAGAGCATGGCGATGACGATGCCCGGTACGGCGGAGACGAACTTGATCCCCACGAGGCTGAATGTCTGTCCCAGGAGGGTGCGCCGGCCAAAGACCATCAGTAGCGCAATGCCGGCTGCCGAGTGAGGCACGACGACGGGCAGGTCCACGATCCCTTCGACCAGCCGCTTGCCGGGAAAATCGGTCCGAGCCAGCAGGTAGGCCAGCGGCACGCCCAGGAAGAAGCCGATGACTGTGGCGATCAGCGACGCATAGAACGTCAGCCAGATTGAGCTGCGCACCTCCTCATCCAGCAGGGTCTGCCAGAGCAAGGCCGGCGGGGAAGCCAAGACTGTCCGCAGCAGGGGCCAGGTGATGAAGAGAACCAACAGCAAGCCGAGCACGGCGAACATCGTGTGCATCCGGTTGGCGAACAGGGATTTCATCGGTGTGCCACTTACTCCACCAGCGACTGCAGCTCGGCAGGAAGGATATCCACACCCGTGGACGCCACGGCCGGCACGATGGGAGGCTGGCCCTGCGCTGCCATGATCGCCTGCCCCTCATCACTGAGCAGGAACTTGACGAAATCGAGCGCCAGTTCGGGGGTGGGGGCGTTCTTGGGGATGGTCACGCCGTAGACGATCGGCGTGCCAATCATCGTCATTGTGGCGCCGGGCTCCGCGCCCGCGATCTCCACCGTCGCCTGACTGTAGAACTCCGCATGCTCGACCATGCTCAGGTTGATCTCGTCCGGCAGTTCGATGAACGTGAGGCCGTGTTGCACTGCCACCGACCGGTACTCGAAAGCATAGTCCATATCGCCCGATTGCAGCAGCGCGATCAGTTCGACCGATTTGGGACGCACGTTCCCGGGTGGGCAGTGTTCGTTCAGGGTGCGATGCAGGCCGTCAACGCCGTAATACCTCTCGGCCAGTTGCCAGACCAGCAACGTACGGTAGCCACAGGGGTCGACATCGGGTTCCGAGTGGCCGTAGATGACGCCGTCGCGGGTGAGGATCTCGTGCCAGTTGTCACCGTCTATCTCGTCGGCGTACAGGGAATCCTCGGTGTAGGCGATGACCATCGTGTTGCGGGCGAACTGGATGTTCCAGCCGGCGAACTCCGGGATCAACAGTCTGTCAATGACCGTGTAGTCAGCCGACATCATCACGTCGGCCTCGCGATCCAACTCGCTGATCTTGCGGGCGGCGGTGTTGCTCCCCGATCCCTCGGTCTCGAAGGTGACGCCGGGATGCTTGGCCTGAAAGGCCTGGGTCAGGTCTTCGATGGGGACCGTCAGGCTGCCGGCGTGGAAGATGATCAGCTTGCCCTCCAGGGGCGACTCCCCGGAAACGTCCGCCGGCGGCGCAGGCTGATCCGGGCTGCAACCTGCCAGCAGAGCCAGCCCGAGCATCAGAATGGTGGGTATCCACAACATGTGCTTCTTCATCTCGAGTCTCTCCTCCTTAGTGTTCGTGTGAGATTGTTCAGGGAAACCGATGTTCAACTTGACAGTGTTTGTGGATTTTGGGACGCAAAGAAAATGGCGTCCTGGGAAAGGACGCCATGATAGCTAACTGGCGCATCCCCTTTCCAAGCACGGGAGGCATAACCGTTTCCAGTTATACCCTATCGGTTTCACGCCATAGGCCTTCAGTAGAAGGCCTTCAGGCCGTGAAACTCGGAGACACTATTCACTACTCGGTCGAACAGACTGCCCTTATGATAGCACAGAGCGGAGAATGGAAAACCTCTGACCGACAGAGACACTCTCGATCAGTTGTGAACCACTGCAGTAGCGACAGCAATATGCAACGTTGCCGCGATGGAATGCGTACAAGTAGTAGTGAACAGACATAGCTAGGAGAGTGAAATGGAAACGAACATCAAAGTGCTAGGATGGCTGTATATCGTTCTCGGCATTCTCGGCGTGCTTGTCGGCGTGACTGTGCTGGCGATTCTGTTGGGCACAGGAGTGATCACCGGAGATCGGGACGCGATGGGTATCTTGCTCATCGTGGGCGTGGCTGTCTGCGGGGCTGTGACGCTGATCTCAGCGCCGGGAATTGTGGTGGGTATCGGGCTGCTGAGATTCAGGCCCTGGGCCAGGGTGCTTGCCTTGATCCTGGGATTCCTGAATCTGACCGGGTTTCCGCTGGGGACGGTGCTGGGTATCTACACCTTCGTCTCTTTGCTGACTCCGGACGCGGAAGCAGCGTTCTCTCGAATCTAGTACTGCACAACGGAGAAGGCTCCCAGGTCGCGGCTGGGAGCCTTCTCCGTTGTCGGTGCCACCGAGGAGTCACCGGTTTCGAAGCTCGTGCGGCCAAGACACCTCTTCACTTCATTGTTTGTGGTAGGCGCTCAGCCTCAGTCCGGGTGTGGCCGCGAGCCGGCCATCCCCACCTTCCCCAAGGGCCAGGACGCCGCCATCAGCGAAGTAGGCGAAGTCGAAGTGGACGGGGTCGCCTGCGGCTTTGCCGGGCAGCGGCATCAGCCGGGCCGTCAGTGGCTTGTTGGCGCGAATCGACAGGGCCGCGACATCGAAGAGCAGCCCGGCGATGGCTTCTTCGCCGGCATCGCCGGGGATCGGCACGGTATCGAGGCCCGTGCCACAGACAGCTGACCATTGCAGCAGCTCTGCGATGTGGAGGCGGCCCTCTGCTGCGCGTTTGGCCAGCACGGAGTCCTCCAGCACCGGCATCATCAGCCCGCAGAACCCGGCTTTGCGGAAATCGGCCTGCTGAACGGCGTCGGTGAGCACGGCTGCCGCGGCAAGGGATCCGGGCTCTCCCAGAGGTCGGCCGGTCAGGGCCTCAAGCGCAGCGCCAATGCTGCAGTCATCGCCCGGGAAGGGCGCCAGGGAGAAATCGGTGCCCAAGAAGGGCACCTGATGCTGCTGGGCGAAGGTCTCGGCAACGGATTGCAGCCGCTGCCCGTGCGTTTCGACGAAGTACTTGAGCCTGCTGTGGGCTTCTGCCGCATCTGCCGATGTGGTCGTGGCCACCACCGCGAGATCTGCCGATTGCGTGGCAATGGCGAAGGCCGGGGCTGCGCCCTCCCAATAGGCTGCCGGGAAGAACGGGATGCCGGGCCCGACGTTGGCCAGGGCCGCGAACCGCAGGTTCCCGAAGCCATCGGCAATCTTCGCTGCGGATTTGATCACCTGGGCGGCCAGGCGGATCTTCTGCCCATCGATCTGGTTGGTGGTGGGGCTCACGATCCGGCAGGTGGCAAAGACGGACTTGGTAGCCTGCAGGATTCCCGGCACCAGGGGAAGGTTGTCGCCCGCGGGGCCTAGTGAGATGAACTCGAAGCCGGCGGCGTTGCATTGAGTTTCCAGTTCCACGACAGTCCGGACAGGATCATCCTTCTCTGACAGGCTTGACAACAGGCTCGTGGCCAGGCGTACGGTTTGGACTTCGTAGCCGGCTGCCGTGAATGCATCGGCAGCCAAACTGACGGTCCGGCTCAGTGCGGTGATCTGTTGTTGATCGAGCGGCAGCCCGAGCTTGTCGAATATGGTGATCGAGCGAATCTTCATACCTAGTCTCCTCTTCGGGTCTCTGTGTGGCTGGGTGTATCTCCGGTTGGTTGCGTGTATCTCTGGCACGTACCAGGGCTTCCTGGATATCTCTTGCTCTAACTGCAAGGCGTATGCATTTTAGGTCGCGAGTGCCGCTGTTTGTCATCCCGAGTGGGTCCGACAGGCAGCCCAGACTAGAGTGGAGACAAACGAGGGATCTTGTGGTGCTGAAACCAGCGTTGTAGATTGACAAGATCCTTCGCGGTGCTGCTCTGTCCAGTGCCATGCCTGCAAAACACACTCAGGATGACGACATTCGCACCGGTTCTGGTACGATGCGTACGCCGTGCCCCCGACCGGAAGTATCCGGATTATAGCGCAGGGCTATCGCATTTGAAGTGAGCGCGTTGCGGTGATGTTAAGTAAGTGGTATAGTTAGGTTGCTCTCCGATTCTCCCCCAGGTCGGCTGTTCTGAGGTATCGATCCGGGTCCAGTCTTTTTTCTTACACTTCAGAAGGGGGTAGCCATGCCAGTCATAACGATTTCTCGCCAGTACGGAAGCGGTGCAGTCAAGGTTGCTCAACGCCTCTGCGATGTCTTGGGCTACAGTTATTTCGACAAAGACCTGATGGTCCGCGTGGCTGCCGAGATGGGTGTTTCAGAGGAAGGTGTGGTCGACTTCTCCGAAGATACCTACCGTATGCGGAACTTCTTTGAGCGACTTTTCGGGAGACGCAAGCTGAGGCCTGAGGAGGCGACAACGCCACTCCCCGAGTCTGCACTTCACGTTGAGACATTGAGTGAGGCGGATGGCATCAACCTCGTCCGCGACACGATTCTCGCCGCCTATGACCGGGACAACGTTGTGATCGTTGGGCGCGGTGGGCAGGCGATTCTTCGGGAGAAGCCGGGGGTGCTGCACGTGCGGCTGAATGGGCCGTTGGGCGCGCGCGCACTGCGCGTCAAAGAGCGGTCCGCGATCTCATTGGCTGAGGCCACCGCGTTGACCAGGACAAAAGACCAAGCTGCGATCGCTTACCTTGTGCGCTTCTTCGAGATCGACTGGGACAACCCGCTGCTGTACCATCTTGTTTTCAACACGGGGAAGTGGGAGCTGTCGGATGTTGCCGAGATCATCATTGATTCCCTGGCGCATCTTAGGACGGTTTCTGAAGCGTATCTGAACTAGAGCTGAGCGCATCTCACGTCGCCGTCAGGCTCTGGGGACGCGTGAGGGTCCAGGGGGTTCCGTGAGGTCCTGCTCCGGGGCTTCGGTGCAGGTTGACTTTGTCTGAGACGATCGGGCAACAGACGAGATGTATCGTCTGTTGCCCGTTTCTGTGCGATCCCTTCACGTGCAGAGCCAGAAACTACACCGTCAACGCGGCATCCAGGTCAGCGATGATGTCCTCTACATCCTCCAGGCCTACGGCGAGGCGCATCAGCCCATCGGTGATCCCTGATGCCAACCGCACGTCGCGCGGGACGCTGTGGTGCGTCGTACTTGCCGGGTGCGTCAGCAAAGAGCGCACATCCCCCAAGCTCACTGTCCGGGCGCAAAGCTCAACGTGGTTCAACAGATGAACGCCCGCGTCTCGTCCGCCCTTCAGTTCGAAGACCACCACGCCGCCCCCGCCGCCGGGCATCTGCCGTCTGGCCAGATCGTACTGCGGGTGTGAGGGGTGCCACGGGTAACGTACGTAGGCGACGCCTGGATGATCGTGGAGCCACTGAGCCACGTGGAGCGCGGTCTCATTGTGGCACCGCACGCGGAGCGGCAGCGTGGTGATACCGCGCGAGATGATCCACGCATTGAAGGGGCTGATGCAGCCGCCCAGGATGCGCACCGGCCCTTTGAGGACCTTTGTGACGAACGCTGCCGATCCAGCGATGGCGCCACCGAGGGCGTCCCCGTGACCACAGAGGAACTTCGTGGCAGAGTGAACGACCGCATCGATGCCGAGTTCGAGCGGGTGCTGGTTGATCGGGCTGGCGAAGGTGTTGTCGATGATGGTCATGATGCCGCGGCCCTTCGCGATCTCGGCAATGGCAGCCAGATCGTTCATCTGCAGCGCCGGGTTGCCCGGAGATTCCAGGTAGATGAGGCGCGTGTCGGGCCGGATCGCGGCCTCAAAGGCTGCGGTGTCGGTGGCCTCGACCAGTGTCGTCTGCACCCCGAACTCGGGCAGATTATGGGTCACCAAGCGATACGAACCGCTGTAGAGGCCGGTGGTCGCGATCACGTGATCCCCTGGAGCGGTCGCAGTAAGGATAGCGGCGCTCACCGCGGCCATTCCCGAAGCCGTCGCGACGGCGGCTTCGGCGTTCTCCAGCGCGGCGATCTTCTTTTCCATCACCGCGATAGTGGGGTTGCCCCACCGGGTATAGATGGGCCGTGACTCTGTCTCGAATGCCTGCGCTGCCTCCTCCGCACTTCCGAAGATGTACGTATTCGCCATATGCAGCGGGGGCGAGATATCCTGTGGTGACTGATCCATACCTGCGTGAATGGCCTTTGTCTGTGTGCCCCATGCGTCTTTCATAGACCTCGCCCTCGCTTCTATCTGTGGTAGGTTCGTTACGATGTTGCTGCCATTTGCACTACGTTGTGTGCGCCTCGGTTGCGGACATCGATCTCCCGCAGTCTCTGTCGAGTCGCCAGTATGACGATCTCGTCGTCCGCTCCTAGATACGCCCGGGGGTTTGGTGGGATCAGCACACTGTTGCCGCGCTTGTGCAGCAGTACGGTAAGATCGCTCTGCTGGTTCAGCAGGTCAATGGGATCGCGGGAGAGGCCGGAGAGGGTCCCGATGGTCATCCTGGCGATGAGATAGACCTGGTCGCCGAGGGTTACGGACTGCGCGAGATGCATGTTGAGAGCGGCGGCGACAAATACAGGCGCGGCGAGTGCCGATGTGCTGTAGACCGCGTCGATGTCGAACGCTTGCTGCAGTTGGGTACCCAGGGGTTCCTCAAAGATGCGCATAATGACGCGGACGCCAGGAGCGATATCTCTCGCACGCAGTGCGGTTTCGAAGTTCGCCATATCATCCTCGGTGCAGAGGATGATGGCTTCGGCCGAGAGGATGCCCGCCTCTTCGAGGATGGCCGTGCGCCGGAAATCTCCGTAGAACACGTCCACCTGCATGTCCACCAGCTGCTCCGCCAACCGGCTCGGCTCGAAATCCAGCGCGACGACCGGTCGTCCCAGAGCCCGCAGTGCTTTCACCACACGGTAACCCGTATGCCCGAGTCCACACACCAGCACGGGCTTCTCCTGTTGGGCCGTGCCGGCCGATGAGCGCCCGGTGTCCGACAGCAGGGCCAGCCGCTCAACATCCGTGAATAGGAACAGCTCGTCCCCGGCATCCAATACTATGTCGGGTGCGGGCTCCACCGAGAGTCTGCCATCTCTGTAGAGGCAAACGATGGTTGCTTGATTCGTCCGCGCGATGGTACCCAGCGATTGATCTCTGAGCGGCGAGGCAGATGCGATCGGTATCTGAGCCAAGACGTAGGTGGCTCCGTCGACCTGGAAGCTCTCAAGGACTGCAACACCTAGGGCTGCGTGGGCGAATGCCTGTGCGGCGATGGCAGAGCGGCTGAGAATCGTCTCGACCTGGAATTGACCGCGGATGTCATCGGCGATCTCGTCCTCAAAGAGTCGCAAGACGATATGGGCATCTTTGTTCAGCCGGCGGATGTGGAACGCGGCTTCGATATTGGCGAGGTCGTCGTGCGTGCAGACGATGACCGTCGGCGCCCGCTTGACACCGGCGTTGATGAGCACATCCTGATTGCTCACATCGCCCAGGATGACAGGCAGGCCTCGGTCGATGAGCGACTGGATGAGGGGGGAGCTGGCCTTGTCAAGGCCAACAACCGGACGGCTCATGTCCAGAAGCTCGCAGGCCACGCGGTACCCGACGCGACCCAGGCCGCAGACGACGATCGGTGACGCCACAGTGGCGGCCAGGGCACGCTGCCACGTCTGTCCCCGTTCCCGGCGCACGAAGAAGACGCGCAGCACGTGCAGTAGGTTGGCGCCGAAGATGAGTAACAGAGGTATCCCGACGACTGGTATCAGGATGAAGAAGAGATCCAGTTTGGGGCCGGGGGGCATATCAGCAAACGACACCTGGAAGGTCGCCATATTGAGAACGGCGTAGACGGCTTTGACATAGCTGAACTCCGCCGTGGCCAGGTTGTAGACGTTCAGGTAGGCCTGTTGGAAGATGGTGGCCGTCGTCGTGATGCCGGCGACCAGGGCAAGTCCGACCCGCCAGGGGAAGAGCTTCCGCAGGACGCGGAGGTCCTGCCCTAAGCGACGCTGCCATCGCCTGATGGTCTCTCTATGCGGGTTGGCGTTCATATAGGCCTCTGTTGCTCAAGTGTATCACATCCTCATAGGTGTCCAATCTCCTGGATCTGTCGAGGTTGCTAGAACCCCCATCGAAGGTAGAATCCATAGACGAATTTGGACCATGGACTCCGGGTCTGGCATGTCTCATGCAGCACCGGACCACGACTAGCTACGGGGATAAGATGACCCATACAATTGAAACCGCTCCCGGCCATCGCACCAAGCCTGATATATGGAAGGTGGCCTACATTGCCCTCATCCTCTTGGCCTTGATGACCCGCCTGTACGCACTTGGGGATCGGGCGGTGAGCCACGATGAGACGACGCACGCGAAGTATTCCTGGAACCTTTACTCGGGCAGTGGGTTCCGCCACGATCCGCTGATGCACGGCCCTCTGCTCTTCGAAGCCACGGCTTTCTTCTTTGGGCTCTTCGGGGTGAGCGACTTCACGGCAAGGCTCTATTCGGCATTGGCCGGCGTGGCATTGGTGGCCGCGCCCTGGTTGCTGCGGCGATGGATGGGGCGCCTGGGAGCTCTGCTGGCATCGGTGATGGTGCTCGTCTCGCCGACGATTACCTATTATTCTCGCTATACGCGCCACGATATCCCTATGCTGCTCTTCATCACGCTGCTGCTGTGGACTATTCTGCAGTACCTGGATCGTGATTCCGGGGGCGGTCGCTGGCTGATTTGGATGGGCGTCTTCTTTGCGCTGATCTATGCCACCAAGGAAAACGCCTATATGTATACGGCGCTCTTCGTGGCGCTCCTGGCCCTGCCTCTGGTTCGGCAGCTCTTTGTAGTGCGCTGGGCGCAAAGGTCCAGGGTCAGGCTGGTAGTGGCACTGTTGGTACTGGCGCTGGTGTTGGGTGGCGTGTTCATTCTGGCCTACCGCACTGCTCAGGTTGTTGCTGAAGGGCTGTCCAACGACGAGATCGGCGCCGTTGTGATCCCGATTTGGGGGCGATTGGCGCTGGGATGCGCCGTGCTCTCGGCCTCCGGAGCCCTGGTCGGTCTGGTGCGCGGGGTTGGCGAAGCTCAGATCCGCCGGCTGCGGCTCTTTGATGTGCTGCTGGTCCTGGGGACTTTCACGCTGCCGCTGGGCTCAGCGCTGCTCATGAATTTGATCGCCGGCGTGGATATGACTCTCTTCTACCAGGCCTTGATGTCGGCCAACTTCAGCAGCGTTCCGATGCCCTCCTTGGTGGGCGCGTTCGCCACGCTAATCATTGCCCTGGGGGTGTCGGTCGCCGTGGGCCTCTGGTGGGACCGCCGTCGCTGGCCGCTCATTGCGCTGGCTTATTACGGTCTGTTCTCTGTGCTGTACAGCACGCTCTTCACCTATGGGTGGGGCGTCCTCAGCGGACTCGTCGGTGGGTTGGCCTACTGGATCTCGCAGCAGGACGTTAATCGCGGCAGCCAGCCGTGGTACTACTACGGGATGCTCGGAGCCCTCTACGAGTACCTGCCGCTGCTCGTCTCTTCTGCCGGCATCGTGTGGATCGCTGTTCGTGAGATGAAGCAGCTGTTGTCGCGGGCCGGCGCGCGGACCAAGAGCGCGGGCCGTGCGGATGTTGCGCCCACCGCGATCGCGGGTTTGCTCCCGCGACTGTGGCCACTCTTTCTGGCCGGGTGGGCCGTGCTATCGTGGGGTGCCTACCTTGCCGCCGGCGAGAAGATGCCGTGGCTTCTTGTCCACATCGCTTACCCGCACATCCTGCTGGCTGCATGGTTCCTGGGGAAGATGTTCACAGGGTCCGCGCTGCGGAATATGTTCACCGGATCAGGCTGGCTGGTGCCCGTATCCTTGGTCTTTGGTGCTCTGGCTTGGGGCGCTTTCCGGCAATCGTCCGGCGCTCTGCAGCAGCTGTTCCAGCAGAGCCTGGCAGCGGAATCGCTAGAGCTTGTCGTCGCGCAGCTCCAACCTCTGGGCAAGGCGATCGGTGGCTTGGCAGGGATACTTCTCTTCAGTGGGCTGCTTTTCTCGGCTGTGAGCGCTGTGGGGCTGCGCCGCAGCCTGCAACTGGGAGCGCTAACGGTCGTGGCACTCCTCGGCGGGCTCACGGTGCGTACGATGGTGATGGCTGCCTTCATCAACGATGAGCTGGCGAGTGAGTATATCGTGTATGCGCACAGCACCCCGGATGTCAAGGAGGTCCTCGATCAAGTTGAGGAGATCTCCTGGCGACTGACCGGCACGCCGGACCAGATCCAAGTCGCCTATGGCAAGGAGACCGCCTGGCCGTTCTACTGGTATATGTACACACGATTTCCAAATAACTACTACTTTGACGCACCCGAGCCGGAACGGCTCCTGGCTTCGCCGGTGATTATTGCTGCACAGTCGGAGTGGGAGTCTGTGGAGGCGATCACCGGTGCAGACTATGATAGCTACGACTATCGCCATATCTGGTGGCCGGTTGAGGATTACAAGAACCTGACGTGGGAGCAGATTCGCCGCATCCTAGCCGAGCCTGAACGACGGGAAGCTATTTGGGATATTGTTTGGAAGCGCGATTACACGCGTTATGCCAAACTGCGTAATCCGGATGACCCCTTCACACTTATCACGTGGCCCCACCGGGTGGAGTTCCGCTTCTATGTACGGCGCGACCTTGCGACGCAGATATGGGCCTATCAGGTAGAGGCTGGTGAGATCCAGGTCACTGATGGGGGCGATACGGCGCCCACCGGTGAGTCTGTGGCAAGCGAGGTGCCGTTGGAGGCGTGCGAGCAGCCGGCAGTGGCCGTGACCCACGTATCGCTGGAGGGCGCCTCTCCCCAGGGCCTTGCGGTGGCACCGGATGGATCGGTCTATGTCGCTGATGCTGCCGATCACCTGATCTGGCATATGACGTTGGCCGGGGATATCGTCGACGTTTGGGGCGGCTACGGCACCGCACCCGGGAAGTTCAACGAGCCCGCGGATGTGGCGGTTGATGCGGATGGCAATGTCTATGTCGCCGATACCTGGAACCACCGGATTCAGAAGTTCGCGCCGGACACTGTCGGGTTCGACGGTGAGCCTCTCGCGAGCTGGGGGCGCTTTGCCAAGGTGACTGCGAACGATGCCGCAGGGTGGGGGGCGTTTTTCGGCCCGCGGGGAATCGATGTAGGGCCTGAGGGCAACGTCTACGTGACTGACACGGGCAATAACCGGGTCCAGGTCTTCGACGCGCAAGGGAAATTCCTGCGGCTCTTCGGCGTTGCCGGCGACGGGGATGGACAGCTTCGTGAGCCCGTGGGGATAGCAGTGGGTGCCAACGGCGAGGTCTTCGTCGCCGATACGTGGCATCGGCGGATTCAGGTTTTCAACAGCGGTGGCTTCTTCGCGCGGGCGTGGGATGTGCCGTCGTGGGCCGGCCTGCGGCTGGATGATCGCCCGCAGTTGGCTGTGACAGCAGACTCTGTGATCGCGACCGATCCAGTCTATCAGCGCATCTTGATCTATGATCTTGCGGGGGAGCTCCGGTATGCTATGCGTGACAGCACCGCCTCACCGGTGCCGAGTGGTGTCGATGTGACGGCAGACGGCGTGGTCGTGTCGGATCGTGCGCAGTCTCAACTGGTCATCTATCCCCTTGATGGCGCCAGTGGGAGTCCCTGATCACGAGAGCGAATCGAAGGAGTGACCTATCTATGACGCAGCAACCCAACGTCCTATTCATCATCACAGACCAACACAATGCGAAGGTACTGGGCCACAAAGGCCATCCCGACGTCAAGACGCCGAACCTCGATCAGCTGGCCGCGGAAGGCGTGCGCTTCGAGAACGCTATCACTCAGAACCCGATCTGTACCCCGAGCCGCATGTGTTACCATTCGGGGCAGTATGCCCATAACCACGGCTACTATGGACTGAGCGGCCCGAACCCCGGGGGCCTGCCGACGATCTTCGGGCACTTTCGCAGGGCGGGGTACCGCACCGGTGCGGTGGGCAAGATCCACTGTCCGGAGTACTGGGTTGAGGACGATACCGACTTCTTCCGGGAGTCAGGCGACACGAGCATCGGTGGCAATCCCGAATACCGCGCCTATCTGACTGAGAGGGGCGTTCTGCAGGATGCCGACTATGGGCGGTTTCAGGAGCAGCAGCCCGGCCCCCAGAGCTGGGATGCCCGGCCGTCTCGGTTGGTCTATGAGGATACGCCCGAGGCGTGGATTGCGCGCCAGACAATCGCGTTCATGGATGCCTGCGTTGAGGAAGGCAAGCCTTTCCTCATCGAGGCCAGCCTGCCCCGTCCCCACCAGATCTACGCACCGAGCGAGCCCTTCTGGTCGATGTATGGTGAAGCCTCTCTGACGCTGCCCCCAAACGCGGAGTACGATATGGCTGCCGGGCAGAAGGCGCCACATATGCGTGCTATGGCGGACATGGCGAAGGAGGGCGAGTGGACGCTTTTCGAGCCCCGCACCTATGAGGCCGGACGGCTTCGGAAGCTCCACGGCTATCTTGGATGTGTGACGCAATGCGATTTTGCCGTGGGTCAGATGCTTGATTGGCTGCGCGAACGAGGGCTGGAGGAGGACACGATCGTGGTCTACACGACAGATCACGGGGACTACGCCTGCGAACACAGCATTATGGAGAAGGCACCCGGCATCTGCTCCGACGCGATCACACGCATACCGCACATTTGGCGTTGGAAGGGGCATTTCAAGGCCGGTCACGTGGCCGAGGAGATCGTTGAGACCGTGGATGTCTCGACGACGCTGTGCGTGCTGACGGGCCTTGATCCGATGCAGACCAGCGATGGCAGGGATACCTCGCACCTGTTGCGCGGAGAGCAGGGCGAGGTCCACGACATCGGCGTCACGGAGTTTGCCTGGAGCAAGAGCGTGCGTAAAGGGAAGTATCGTCTTGTCTACTACCCGCCGGATATGTTCCCCGAGGACCATCCCGGTGGCTTCGGTGAACTCTACGATCTTGAGGCCGATCCGTGGGAAATGCAGAACCTTTACTTCGATCCAGAGTATGCACCCGTGGTTCAGGAACTGCAGGGCGATCTGCTGGCGTGGCTGATCACGACGACCCGTCCGGCGACGGCACTTGGCCTGGATGTGCCGCCAGAAGATCAAGCCGTCAAGGGCTTCGGCGGCGTCTTCCACGATGCGGAGAGCGATCAGATCATCACCCGCTATCATTGCTCGGTGAACGCGGACGGCAAGTTCCATCCGGATCGTCTCCGGGCCCTCTGCGACAAACCGTTGCCGGTACGTAATTACCTGTAGCTGTGGAGGGCTGATCCATGTCAGAAGAAGCGCTTTCCCATCATCCCAGGCTGTATGTTAGTGCGGCGGCGTTAGCGCAGTTGGCGCAGCCCCCGCGATGGTCAGCGCTTCAGACCGCAACTGAGAAGGTTGCTGCGGATGCTGAACACTTTGCCACGCTTCCGCCACTGACCTATGCTCGTGGGGCTCACAACGCTCTGCTCAGCCGTGCGCGCGAGGTACAGGGGCGCATTGTGACGTTGCTGGTACGTTGGTACCAGACCGGTCATGCCCGCTTCCGTGAGGCTGCGGTGACCCACGTGCGCCAGATGGGTGAGTGGGCGTATTGGTCGTGGATTGCGATGCGGGCCGGGGATGCTGCACCGGATGCCATCTTCGATTTGAGCTATGGTGAGAATTGCGCCACCCTTGCCATCGCCTATGACTGGCTCTTCGACACGCTCTCTGTGGATGAGAGGGCAGATTTCCTTCGTATCGTGCGGGAGAGGGCCTTTCTCTCCGGCCTGAAACACGCCAGGCCGGACGGGGCTTGGTGGTTCGGTAAGCCGGACGCCAACTGGAACACGGTCTGTGCCGGCGGGCTGGGGATGTTGGCCCTGGCGGTTGCGGATGAGGTCTCGGAGGCCAAAAAGCTGCTGCCGCTGGTTGAGGTGTCGGTTGATCCTTTCATGCATCACCTGGCGACGACCGACGGTGCGTGGCCGGAGGGGATCGGGTACTGGAACTACGGCATGCGGTACGCCTTCATGTATCTGCTGAGCCACGAACGGGCGACGGGCGT
>CAZEXX010000004.1:27863-38865 GCA_964516885.1 uncultured Anaerolineales bacterium
GAATGGCTGGTGCTTCATCCAGGTGGGCAGCTTGATGTGCCGGAGCCGGATGCCGGTCGTGAGGTGCGGCTCTATCGCGGCCTTGATTGGGGGATTCTCAAGGATGCGGATGCGGAGCCGCCGCTCACCCTAACGGTTCGTGGCGGCTCCACAGACGTGCCTCACGGCCACCGCGATCTGCTGAGCTTTCACTGCGTGGTGGGGAATGAGACGCTGATCAGCAATTTGAGCCCGGATGAGTATCTCGATACTACTTTCTCCCCACGGCGTGAGGAGCTCTTCGAGATCACGCCGGCCTCGAAGAACACGATCCTCATCAATGGGGTGGGCATCGCCTCAGGCAGCGCTCTGGATAGCACCGACATCGTACGTATCGCAGGCGCCCAGGGGCTTCGTCTCGAGGCGACGTCGGCCATGGATGTGATGCGTGACGGCCCCGCCGCCATCTTCTGTGGCCGGCTTTTCCTGCTGCTCGATGAGCACGCTGTCCTTGTCATCGATCGGGCCACGCTGCCCCACCCGGGGCGCATCGAATCCCGTGTGCACACCTTCGCGGATGTCACACGAACTGACCGCGATGCGGTGCTGAGCGGTGCAGAGGCGGTGTTGACGGTGGCGTATGCCGCCACCGTACCTGCGCTGCTCGTCTCAGCTACAACGGCGCCCACCACGCCGACAGCGGCTTCTGCGACGGTATTGCGGTGGTGCACCGAGGGAAGTGACCATCAAGATATCACGCTGGTCACGCTGCTCTCCCCCGGCTCCGCGTCTGCTGGGGTTGAGGTGCGGCGGGACGGTGAGGTCGTCAGGGTTGACGTTGAAATCGACGGCACCCGTCGTTCTGTTGTGCTCCAGTCGGACCTTTTCCCTGTGAGCTCCAGTGCTAGACACGAGACCTGATCGACCACGGAAAGCAGCGCTGGTCACAGCCGACCAGTGGCGTGGCGATTGCCTCGGTTGCCAGGTAGCCGGTCGTGAGGTTGGTACACGCCACCCGGTGATGACGCCACATCTCTATCAGCCGGTGGCTGAGAGTGTTCGCTGCTGCCAGGCCTACGCCGATCGCCCGGACTGCACGCCCCAGCGCGTGACGACGCAGATCGGCATAACCGCGTCCCCCGGCAGACGCCGGGGGACGCAAGACACCGGGTGAGGCCCGGTCTAGGTAAGGTGATGGGGATCGGTGATCCGTTGGTCTTCGACGTCTTTGTCTTTGGAGGTCGCCTTCTTGGCCTCGATGAACGCGTTGTATTCCTCTCGATCCACAGGAAGGGTCACGGGCTTGTTCTTGTGCCCTGAGAGCAGAATGGCGTTGGCCAGCTCCAGGCTACGGATGGCTTCGGGCCCGGGCGAGATCAAGGGCTCTTGGTGGAGGATGGCGCACACGACGTTGCGAATGATGGCGGCGTGGCCGGTTTGGCGCTCCTTCAACTCGACCTCGACCTCTTCGACCTCCGGCCTGCCCCACATCTCCGTGGTTTCGTCGGAGGCGGCGCGCACGCCGGGCTTGACCTCCCAGAAATGCAGTTGGCCGCCCTCAAGTACGAGCTTGCCCAGTTCGCCGCAGAGCTCGATACGTATACCGGTGGGGTACTCGTTGACGGTCTCCAGGAAATAGCCGATGGCGCCGTTCTCATACTCCAGGAGCGCGGAGGCTTCGTCCTCGACCTCGATCATGTGTTGACGGGTACTGACGTTGGCGATGACGCGCGAGGGCATACCGGCAAGCCAAGTGAAGATGTCCATACCGTGAGGTGCCTGGTTGAGCAGTACACCGCCGCCCTCGCCCTTCCAGGTGGCGCGCCAGCCTGCGGAGTTGTAGTAGGCCTGGCTGCGGAAGTGACAGTCCGTCAAGAGTGTTCGGTAGATCTTGCCGAGACGACCTTCCTCGATGAGGCGTTTCGCGGCCTGGTTTTCAGGCAGCGCTCGCAGTTGGAACATGACCGAGAAGACAACGCCGGTGCGTTCCGCAGCTTTGATCATGGCCTCCGCGCCGGCGACGGTCACAGCCATCGGTTTTTCGCTGATGACGTGGATACCGCGCTCCATCGCATCGACAGCAATAGGGGGGTGGAAGTAGTGCGGGGTGGCGATAATGATCGCATCGACGAGCCCGCTCTCCAGAAGATCGATGTGGTTGTCGAAGCCCGGTACATTGAACGCCTCGGTGGCTGCAGAGAGAGCTTCGGGTGAGATGTCACAGACCGCGGTAAGCTCTGCCTCGGGAATGTCCGGCATACTGCTCGCGTGCCCACTGCCCATGCCGCCGACGCCGACGATGCCAAAACGGACGTTATCCATAGGGATCCTCCTTGTGATGGGTGGTCGATAGCCTGTGGCGGGAGTATATACCCTCCTGTTGGGATTGGTAATGCACCCAATCTCGGGTGACAACTGGACGACAATACCGGAGCCGGGTATCATGACGCGCGCGTGCGCGGGTGCGCCGCTTTTGTTTGCTTCTATTGTATGTGATGGCGTCGTTCTTGTGGCGCAGTCATAGCTAAAGAGGGACGCCCTGATGTTTCTGTACGCTGCCACTATCCTGGTTAGTGCTCTGCTACTCTTTCTGGTTCAGCCGCTTATTAGCCGGTATATCCTGCCGTGGTTTGGTGGAACGTCGGCGGTCTGGTCCACATCGATGCTTTTCTTTCAGCTCTTGCTCCTGGCGGGATACCTTTACAGCCACCTGGTGGCCCGCAGGCTATCTCGCCGGCGCCAGGTGTGGGTGCACGGGGCGCTACTGGTTCTGTCGCTGGCCTTGCTGGCCCTCAACCTGACGGTGTGGGAGACGCCCATCACGCCGGGCGACAATTGGACCCCCACGACCAACGCGTCGCCGGTGGTGCGCATCCTGGTGACTCTCTTGGTCAGTGTGGGGTTGCCCTACTTCGTGCTGTCCACGACGAGCCCTCTGGTGCAGACGTGGTTCGCTGAACGCTTCCCTGAGCGCTCGCCCTATCCCCTCTATGCGCTCTCGAATGCCGGGTCCATTGTGGCACTATTGGGCTATCCGTTCGTGCTCCAGCGGGTGCTTCCGGTGACGGGGCAGGCCGAAGTGTGGTCATTAGGGTATGTGGTTTTCGCGGTTGCTCTTGCCGCGATTGTATGGACGACGCTGGGGAGCCGCACTGGGGTGCGGCGATCCCAGGCGAGTCGGTGTCGGAACCACAGCGATGATGCACTCCCCGCGGTTGCGGCGGGCCAGGGCAGCGTGGCCTGGTGGCAGCCGGTGCTGTGGGTGGCGTTTCCAGCGATCAGTTCCGTGATTCTCCTGGGCGCCACGAATCAGATGACTCAGAACGTTGCCGCGGTGCCGCTGCTCTGGGTCGTGCCGTTGGTCCTCTACCTGTTGACCTTCGTTATCGCATTTTCCGGCGATAAAGGGACCTCTCGTTGGTATCTGGTTGTGTTGTTGGTAGCTATGCCGCCCTTCCGCAACGTGCTCCTGGTGGGCAATAACCTGCCGATCCTGTTCCAATTGGGTATCCACTCGCTGGTCGTCTTTGCGGCGAGTATGGTCTGTCATGGCGAGCTGGCGCGCTTGCGTCCACAAGCGACTGACCTCACGGCCTTTTACCTGGCCGTGTCTGTCGGGGGCGCGCTGGGCGGTGTCTTGGTCAACTTAGTCGCGCCGGTCGTCTTTGCCAGTTACTGGGAGCTGCCGATGGGCGTGTTGGCGTGCTGGGGTGTCACGGCGGTCGCGCTCTACCTTGAGAGGCCCTACCTCCCGCAGAAGAACCTCTATCGGAACTTCTGGACGATTGTTCTGGCGGTTGCCGCGACGCTCTACGCCGGGGAGATCGCGCGATCCTCCGTCACCGCCTTCTACAAGGCTACCTTGGATGCCTCCCGCAATTTCTACGGCGCGCTGCGCGTTCAGACGATGATGTTGGATGATGAGCCTCCGGGAGAGTTACCCGGAGGCGAGGCCTATCGGCTGGTGCACGGGACGACCATCCACGGTGTTCAGTATGTCGATCCGGCACAGCGCGACGTCCCCACCAGCTACTACGGGCCCACGAGCGGCGTTGGTATGGCGGTTGCCTCTCTGCGGGACGCTGCGGGATCTCGGCGGATCGGTGCGCTGGGGTTGGGTATCGGTACGCTGGCTGCCTACGGCGAGCCCGGAGACGTGATCCGCTTCTACGAGATCGACCCGCAGGTGATCGCCTATGCGGAAGGTGAGGCCGGCTATTTCAGCTACCTGGCGGAGTGCGCCGCTGAGGTCGAGATCGTCGTGGGTGATGCCCGGTTGTCACTGGAGCGGGAGCTGGATCGGGACGGTGGTATGGCCTATGATCTGTTGGCGGTTGACGTGTTCAGCGGTGACTCGCCACCCGTGCATCTGCTGACGCGCGAGGCCTTCGACGTGTATCTGGCGCACCTGGCGCCTGATGGTATCCTGGCGATGCATATCAGCACGATGTTCCTGGATCTCAAGCCGGTGATCGCCGGATTGGCCAACGATGCCGGACTGGCCGGCATCATCGTTGAGGACACAGGGGATGGCGCATTGAGTTTTCCCTCCCGGTGGGTGTTGATGGCCCGCCACGCTGATGTGTTGTCTGAAGTTTCGCAGACCTCGTATCCCGATCTCCAGGGGGTCGCTGATCCGGACATGCGCCTCTGGACGGATGACTACAGCAATCTGATCGAAGTGATGCACTGAGGGTCATTCGCGGCAAGAACAAGTATCACTCCGTTATTCTGTTCGCGTCAAGAAAGGCGCCGCACTGGGGTGCGGCGGTCCCAGGATACGCTACCTATGGAGGTCTTATGTCTGACGACATCGTACAGGGCTGGGTGACGATCGAAGCTCAGGGGCGCTCTAAACCGCCGGATTGGGCTGTTAAGCAGCGTTACCTGATGGGGCTGATGGATGAGGCAGCGATCGCCTTTGTGGAGCGTTACACGCGACCTGACGGCACGCTGATCTGGCGAGACAGGTGGCCGGGGATGGATGGCTCCGATGATGGATACGAGAGTTTCGTCAGCTTTCCGCTCTTCTACCTTCTGGGTGGCGGCGAACACGTCCACCAGATGGCGCGGCAGGAGTGGAATGCGGTGACCTGGCAGTTCACCGGCTACGGTCAGGTGTGGCGTGAGTATGACGCTTACTATGACTGGATGCATCATGGTGAGAGCTCGACCTACATCTATTATCTGGGCATGGCCGATCCTCATCATCACGTGGATCGTACCCGGGCGCAGCGATTTGCCGGGATGTATATCGGCGAGGATCCTGATGCTGCGAACTGGGATCCTGCCCTGAAGATGATCCGATCGCCGATAAACGGCAGCCGCGGACCCAGGTTTGAGATGTCGGCCGAGGATTGGGTGACGCACCGCCCGGTCCTGGCCAACTATCTGACGCCCTACGAGGACGTGCCGGGATTCGAGAACTCTGATCCGTTCACCAAGCTGGACTGGAACGACGATGAGACGTTCGCCAAGATCCTGAAGCTGATGAACGAGCGTATGGTGCCGGGCGACGTGCCACTGAACCTCAACGCCACCAGCCTCGTCACGAGCGCCTACATGTATGGCGGCGAGGAGAAGTACAGGCAGTGGGTGCTTGACTACCTGGGCGCCTGGCGTGAACGCACGGAACGCAATAACGGCATCATGCCCGACAATATCGGTCCGAACGGCGTCATCGGCGAGCGGATGAACGGCAAATGGTGGGGTGGCTACTATGGGTGGCGTTGGCCACACGGGGCCTGGATCATCCTGGAATCGACGCTGATCGCGGGCCAAAATGCGACGTTGCTCACCGGCGATCCCTCTTGGCTCGATCTCCATCGCTCGCAGGCTGATCTGCAGTGGTCGTTGCGACGCGATGAGGCTGGCGTGATCAAGGTACCGTTCCGTCACGGTGAAGGTGGTTGGTTTGACTATCGCAAGCCGCAGGGCCGGCACTACGCTCACCTCTATTTCATCAGCCGCGATCCAGCAGACCTGGCACGGCTTGAAGCGCGCTTCCCGAACCGCAGTGAATGGTATGACGGGCCGGCACATTTCGGCAAGTCGGGGCATTTCTGGCCCGAGCGCTGGTTTGGCTACGTGCTGGGCGAGAACCCAGACTTTCCCGATCAAGTGCTTGACGACACCTATGCCTGCATGCAGCAGCGACTCGACAAGATTGAGAACGATGACTGGGATCAGGTCGAGACGTGGGATGTCCATCACTGGCAGGACCTAAACCCGGTGGTCCCCGAGGGGCTGATCCAGATGGCGATGGGCACGCCGGCGGCAGTCTACCACGGTGGGTTCCTGCACGCCAGTGTGCGCTATTTCGATCCAGCGTGCGGTCGTCCCGGGCTGCCGGAGGACGTGGCTGCGTTGGTGGAGGCCATCACGCCGGAAGGGATCCTGCTGACGCTCGTCAACACGAACCCCTTGGCTGGACGTGCAGTTGTGGTGCAGGCGGGAGGCTTCGGCGAGCACCGATTCCTCGAAGTGCAACCTGCAGATGCGCCCGATTCGCCCAGCGTGCCGGTGAACAATCATCTGATGCAGGTGAACCTCGGCCCGTGGTCCCAAGCGCGTCTTCGTGTAAAGGTTGATCGCTACGTGAATCCCCCAACGTACGCGTATCCCTGGGGGAGCGGATAGAATCGCTTTCGCGCATAATCAAAAAGCGCAGCTGCGGTTCGCCGTAGCTGTGTTTTTTTGTTGCTTTTCTGAGAGTCTGCAGTAGATTGGTGTTGTTGGCGGTGGCTGACCGACGAGCATTGTGTCATCTGTGTGCGTGGCAAGTCGGGTTGAAGGGAGCACCTTGTTGCGACTACGAAGGCTGTTGGTTGCGCTTGGGCTCGCATCCATTCTCTTCGCGATCGGTATCACCTTCATCCCCTGGGTGAATGCGCGCTACTGGCTGAGCTTCGGATTGCTGTGGATAGTCCCTGGCTTGGCGTGGGGTACGCTCTTGTTGCGTAAGACGCAACCGTGCCTTGAGAAGTTCTGCGTCTCTCTTGGCCTGAACTTCGCACTCACGCCGGTGAGTATGCTGATCCTCAGCTATCTGCCCGGCCCCGTGACGCGGGTCCAAATCCTCTTGGCTATGGTAGCCCTCAGTGGCATCCCAATGCTCATTGCGTGTGCCCGACCGCGCGCGTTTGACAGGGCTACCGAGGGTGGTCTTCCCGCGATGCAGGCCGATGCGTCGTTGATGGCGTGGCTTCGGCGGTATGTGTGGCTGTTGCTGGTCCTTGTGGGGGTTGCGGCAGCTCTGCGGTGGGTCAACCTGGGTTACTCAGAGTTCCAGGGCGATGAGAGCACGGTGATGATTCTGGCTGCCCGGGTGTTGCAGGGCGAGCCGTCCGCTATGTTCGAGCACAACAAAGGTCCGGCCGAGTTGTTGACGGTTGCGGCGGGCTGGCGCCTGACCGGTATCAGTAATGAGTGGATGGCCCGTCTCCCTTTCAGTTGGGCCAATGTGCTGGCCATCGTTACGGCGGGCCTCATCGCCCAACGTATAACGTCGACCTCTGCCGGTCTCTTCACCGTCATGCTGTTAGGGATTGAGGGCTACGTGTTGGCGCTGGGACGCATCGCGCAGTACCAAAGCCTCGTGCTTGTGCTCAGTATGCTGGCATTGCTCTGTCTGCTGGAGTTCCTCAGAAGTGGTCGTTTCGTTCTGGTTGTTGTTGCTGCCGTGCTCTTGGCTGGGGCCGGCCTAGCTCACTATGATGCGGTGCTCGTGCTGCCGTCCTGCCTGCTGATCCTGGCAGCTCGCCTTTGGCGGGACCGCAGGAGGGGCCGTGTTTGGCTGACAACAGCTGCTGCTGGACTGCTGGCGATAGCTGTGCTGGCGCTCTATTACGGGCCTTCCCTGCAGAGTCATCACTATGGGAACATATCATCCTATCTATCCAAGCGAGTTGGCTCCGGGCTTCGCAACAACCTCGCGCAGGTCTTTGTACTGAGTACGGTCTATGATTCGATCTACTTATTGGGCATCCTGGCTGTAGGTGTTCTGGCTCAAGCCTGGCGCGCCTGGCGGCGGTTCGGACGGTTGGGCGGCGTCGCTGCGTCGGTGCTGATCGTGTGGGGAATGGGGGTGTTCGTTCGGTCGGTTGCCGGCGGGGCCATCGCGGTTACATTGGCGGTGGTGCCATTTTGGATCCTCCTAATTGGGACATTGGTAGGTCTCGATCAGTCGTGGCCGCAGCGCGCGCTGTGGCTGTGGTTGGCCGTGCCCGCCTCGTTCTATCTCTTCTACGTTGTCACACCCTATACGCACGTCCATACGTTCTTCGTGCCCGCTGTGATTGTGACAGGGAGCGCCATTGCGGATCTCGCTGAGCGGGTGCAGGGACAGGCCAAAGCTCTGCGCCGCGTGGCGTTGGCGGCCGGAGGTCTCGCCTATGCTGTGTGCGGTTACTACGCTATTCACATGTTCGTACAGCACACTCCGGAATACCGGCGTACGTTTCCCGAACACAAGATACCGATCTACTGGACGCCGTACGACGAGATACCTGATTTCGGGTTGTTTGGGTTTCCGTATCGCGCCGGATGGAAAGCCGTGGAGCAGCTGATCGAGGCGGGTGAGCTGAGCGGTGATTACGAGAGCAATGAGGAACCGCCGATTACCAACTACTACCTCAGGGCGGTGCCTCGCTGGCATTGCCCTACGCCGAGCATGTACGTCACTGCTGTCAATGTGCAGGATGAGATCTTCATCCGCTGGGATCAGATTGAGCAAGATTATCGTCCGGCATTCTTCGTCACGGTAGAAGGTGAACCCAAGATCGCGGTCCACACGATTGACGCTGTGGGGGAACCGGAGTGGGTGCCGGCTGAGGCTTATGGGCGGCACTATGATCTTGGGACGACGCCGGACCGTGTTGCCCAATCTGCTCTCTGGTTTCCCAAGATGGTGGAGCCCAAGGCAGAGCCCTTGACGTTACGTGATTTCTATCTGGGGGAGGATATCCGTCTGGTGGGATATCACTTGGACACGCACGAGGTCACTGCCGGCAGCTTTTTCTCTCTCACTTTGGTGTGGGAGGCGCGGGCCTCCGATATTCCAGACTATACGGTTTTCACGCACCTTCAGGGGGATGGCTACTTGTGGGGACAACTGGACGGCCTGCCGGAGTGTGGCGAGCGTCCCACTGCAAGTTGGGAGGAGGGCGACCGGATCGTAGATCATTACCGGATTCCGGTACGGGTCGATACACCGGCAGGAGAATACCCGCTGCGAGTGGGGATGTATGATCGTACGACGATGGAGCGTGTTTCGGTAGTCTCTGGTGACGGTCGACACTTGGGTGATGGTGTGCATCTCGCTGATATTACGGTCAATGTCCCCTAGTGACAGAAGCCGAGCGCTGCTGCAGGTGGTTTCCCAGTCGGCGCCTGGCTAGGGTATGGAGTTCTGCAGGCGACGGTTCCAGTCTAGATGCTTGGCGCAGTTGTGGTGACGCAAGCCAACCCTATAATTGGGATTCGGGGTTGACTTCGTTTATCACCGATTGCCCGTTGCCCGCCGGTCAACCTTTGACCGAGGAGATGTGTACACACTGTGATCTCTGTGTGGAGGCCTGTCCCATTGGCGCCATAGACGGTAAAGGGTGGAAGAACCCCTTTGCCTGCGCGTCATATGGGTGCTGTGGTACCTGTATGGCCATCTGCCCTGTTGGTAAGGTATCCTGACATGCTGGGGGCAAAGGAGCGACTTGAGCTATGGTGAACCCTGGAAGTGCGAAACTCTATGCAAGCGTTGATCTGGGCGGCACAAAGGTGGCCTGTGCCTTCGGTACAGCCGATGGCGAGATTGTAGCCGAACAGACCATCCCCACGAATTCCCAGGATGGACCGGCGGTCGTTCTTGAGCGGATTGCTGACCTGGTGAATGGCCTGACGCACTCTGTTGGCCGTGAGCCTGCGGCTGTCGGCATGGGGGTGCCGGGGCTGGCCGATCTGGCGCACGGGGTCGTGCGCTTCTTGCCGAACCTGCCAACGCAGTGGCGCGATGTGCCGGTCCGCGACACGCTCTCCCCCCTGATTGGTGGTCGTCCTGTCTACTTGCTCAACGATGCGCGCATGGCGACGTTGGGAGAGCTGACCTTTGGCCAGGGACGGGGCGTCTCCACGATGGCGTTCTTCACGCTGGGCACCGGCATCGGCGGGGGCGTGGTGGTCGATGGCCGGCTCAGGCTGGGCCCTCTGGGAGCAGCGGGCGAGCTGGGCCACCAGACGATCCTGCCGCATGGGCCGCGCTGCGGCTGCGGCAACACCGGGTGTTTGGAGACGCTGGCCAGCGGACCTGCGATCACGGCTCAGGGGGTGTGGCTGCTGGGGTGCGGTCGGGCGCCGCGGCTGCACACGCTGGTGGACGGAGACCCTGGACGCGTGTCGCCCAAGGAGATGGCGCAGGCGGCCGAGATGGGCGATGAGGACGTTCGCGAGGCCCTTGTGCGGGCCAGTGAGTATATCGGCATTGGGGTTGTCAACGTCGTAGTGATGCTTCATCCGGAGCTCGTCGTGCTGGGTGGCAGCGTCGCCCAGATTGGCGATCTGCTCTTCGATACGGTGCGCGAGGTCGTCGTGCGCCGCGTGGGGATGTTCCCGGTAGATGATATCCGTATCTTGCCTTCGCAGTTGGGCACTAAGGCCGGTATCTTTGGTGGCATCGCCCTGGCTGCCCAGGGCGGTCGTGTCTAATTCGCAGGAGGTCAGACGGTGAAGGTTATTCTCATTCTGGAGAAGAACCAACCTCTGTACCGGCACTTCTTGACGCCGGGCTCCTTCAGCATCCGCGATGTCTGCCCCTTGTCCTTCTACGAGGAGGCCGAACTGGGGGACTTCCTGCCGACCACCGGCTATCCGGCCATCCGCGCGAGGGTCAGCCGACGGCGCCGCCCTGACTGGGCGGATACGACGCTCTATGATGTCGAGCGGGATTACGGCCAGACGCAGAATCTGGCAGGCACCGGAGCGGAACGCATCCTACGAAGCCCTTCTGATCGAGACGTTGCAGGCGATGGAC
>CAZEXX010000005.1:0-37990 GCA_964516885.1 uncultured Anaerolineales bacterium
GAGATAGAACGCGGTCCAGAAAAGCCCACAACGTCAATCGGCGTCAAGGCAATCCGGCCCACGAGGCCCAGCAACAAGGAAAGCGCCACAATCGCCAGATGGGCACTCCAGCGCCCAACAAAGGAGGCAACAGACCGGCGATCACCACCCCACCGCCAGCCTGCTGCCGTCACACGAGCCAGGATTTGCCCGGGGAACCGGGTAGACCCCCGCTGAAGAGCCGGAGACTGCTCAAGAGCAGTCTCCGGTTTGGCATCCAGACCTGTGTCGGAGTTCTTACCCGCCCCGGGTTTTGACGAACTCTCGTTCGCACTGTTAGGTTTTTCTGTCATAGGTTCTATAGCAGAGTCCACATATGGGTACCGATTGTCGTTGTGGTCATTCCACCCGACGATCGGCCTACAACATCGAGGAGAGCCGCTTCATCGACAAGGGCCCCACCAAACCGAATATGGATCCACTGTACGGTTTCAGTATAGCATACAGAGCCAAGACAGCAACTTGGATGCGTTCCTGGATGCAGCGCCATCGCATTTGCCCGAAACCTCGAACCTTTCGGTCATCCCGAACGGATCACGTGCGCCACTGCTTAACATATCACGACAGTGAGGGATCTGAGGCCTCAACAGCGTACGTTCTTGGGGCGCATACGCCCTTGGGGCGCAAGATCCTGCGCTTCAGCGCTTTGTAGAGCTGGGTGCTGAGTTAGCTCGCCCGGGATGACGGGTGATGTGTCATCTCACTCCAAATACGATGGCCCTATTCCTGGATAGGCGTTGTGAGACCCGCCGATCCAGCAGCGTCTCTTGGCTGGTGACTTGCCCCCATCCTGGAACACCCCGTTATCCTTGACATCATCGCCCAACGTGCGATAATCGGACTAGATAACCAGAAAATACAGGAGAGTGTGCGGAGATGAGCAGTTTACAGTACGTCGATGATAGCAGCTTCCGTGAGGTGATCGATGCTAGCGCGGTCCCAGTGTTGGTGGATTTCTATGCCGATTGGTGCCCGCCTTGTCGTCGACTAACGCCCCTACTTGAGAAGTTGTCTAAGGAGCTCGATGGTCAACTCAAGATCGTCAAATTGGACGTCGATAACACCAGCTTGGCACCCCAATTCGGCGTGATGAACATCCCCACTATGATTCTGTTCAAGAATGGAGAGGAAGTGAACCGCTTGATCGGCAACCAATCCAAAGCCCGCTTGATGAAAGAACTGACGCCGCACATCAGCTGAACCACAGAGAGAGTCCACGCCGCCAGAAGCCTGGGCGTCGCGCTAACAATCAGAAGAGCCCACAGATTTCCTTCGAGCATGCGTGTTCGAAAGGAATCTGTGGGCTCTCCGCTGATTATCCGCGAGCTCCCATCCTGGCAACGTTACGAAACGCCGTGGCTCTCCCAGAGTCTGTGGATGTCCTCGGGCGAAAGCTCCTCCAACGCCACACCGCGCTCACGTGCGGTTGTCTCCAGCATAGAGAAGCGCTGCGCAAACCGCTGGTTGGCCCCACGCAGGGCGCTTTCCGGATCGATGTACTGCCTTCTCGCCCAATCGGCGATCACCAGAAGCACATCCCCCATCAGTGTGGCGCGGGCCTCAAGCACAGCCAGCAGCCCGGCCAGGTCCGCGGCTGCCTTCTCCGGTAGGTCACCCCATACACCATCGCCCTCAATGCGATCGAAGCCGATACGTGCAGCTCGATCGGAATAGGCCACGGCCTGCGCCAATGCGGGCATCGCTCTGGGTATTCCGTCGAGCAGCGAGCGTTCCGCGGCACCCTTTGCAGCACGCTCTTGTTGTTTGATGGCCTCCCAATTGGCAACCACGTCGCCGACGCCGCTCACATCCACGCCGGCCCACACGTGAGGGTGACGGCGCTTCAGTTTGGCATCGATATGCGAGATGACGTCCGTCATCCGGAACTCGCCATCCTCGACGGCGATCTGTGCGTGCAACACCACCTGCAGCAGGAGATCTCCCAGCTCCTCGCTGAGGGCTTCAGGCGATCCCTCATCGATCGCCTCCAGGACCTCATAGCACTCCTCAAGCAAGTTCGTACGCAGCGTCTCGTGCGTCTGCTCGCGGTCCCATGGACAGCCTTCAGGGGAGCGCAGCTTGGCGATCGTCTCCTGGAAACCCTCAAAGCTGGTGACGCCCTCCAGCGGCGCCACATAGAGCGTGGTGAGTGGCGACACAACGTGGCGATCGATCTCATAGAGGGGTAGATGTTGGACACGCTCGCCCTGCGTGCCGGCACCGTCAATCAGCGCCGTGGGATGCTCATCATCATACTGGTTCATCAGTACCAGCTTGACCTCTGAGGCCACAGCGCGGCTGTACACTTGAGCGATCAAGGCAGGTTGGTCCGGGTTGAGCGGAGGATGGCTGAGCGATAGTAGATCCAAAGCGTCAATGATCTGCAGCCCGTCCAGAGCATCGAGCGCCAAAGCCGTCAAAGCAGGCTCAACAAAGCTCACCCCCCCGACGATGCGTACCGGCACCCCTTCCTCCCGCGCCATCGCCAACAGACGGGTTACCGTTGATTCCCCCACCAAAGGATGGCCCGGAACAGCATAGACCACGCCCTGCTCCCGGCGGCCCAGCGTCAGAATCTGCTGAACGATCTCGCCATAGACCTCGGAGAAGCGATCCGCGCGCTCATAAACCTCGTCAAACCCCTGCAGCGTCAGCCCGGCTGGAAGATCGGCGACCACCGGGTGGTGCAGCGTGCGCAGCCAGACCTCTCCAGCCTCCTGCAACACTTGCCACGCATCCCGTGTGAGATCCCCGGCGTCACCTGGCCCCAAGCCCACAATAGTAATCTGAGGCATGATTTTCCCTCACAACAAACATCAACCCCGCGTCACGGCTCGCGTCGCGGACCAAAGAAAGAGGTAGGCAGTTATCATACCTGCCTACCTCGATATCGCCGAATCCAAGACTAGCGCTTGGTGTACTGCGGTGCCTTACGGGCACGTTTGAGACCTGGCTTTTTCCGCTCCTTCATACGCGAGTCGCGGGTCAACATGCCCCCCTTGCGCAGCACAGGCCGGAAATCCGGGTTCACCTGGAGGAGAGCTCGCGCTACTCCCATCTTGATCGCACCTGCCTGTCCAGAGATACCGCCACCTTTGACCAGCACAGTCACGTCAAACTGACCGGCTGTCTGGGTGGCCTCCAGGGGTTGCATCACATCAAGCCAATCAGCCTCTCGGCCGAAAAACTCCCGATAGGACTTTCCGTTGACAACAAACTGGCCGCTGCCATCCGGGTGCAAACGCACACGCGCGCTTGATGTCTTGCGACGTCCGAGACCTTGATAATACATTCACATCTCCTTAAAGCCTAGAGCTCAAACGGCTTCGGCTGCTGACCCTCATGAGGATGCTCAGGACCACTATAGACCTTCATCTTCTTAAGCTGACGACGTCCCAATGGGCCACGCGGCAGCATCCCTTTGACAGCGTGCTCAATGACACGTTCGGGATGCAACTCCAGCTGACGGCGCAGAGTTCTCTCACGAATACCGCCCGGGTACCCGGTGTGCCAATAGTACTTCTTCTTGTCCAGCTTACGGCCTGTGACCTTGATCTTCTCAGCATTCACAACGATCACGAAATCACCAACATCCTCGTGAGGAGTGTACTGTGGCTTGTGCTTGCCTCGCAGGACGGTCGCGATCCGCGTCGCCAATCGTCCCAGAGTCTGCTCCGCTGCATCCACAACGTACCACACCCGCTCCACCTCACCCGGCTTGGCGACATAAGTCTTGTACATTCTTATGTTCTTCACAAGTTCAAAACTCCCTATCTGAGTATAAGCGCTCGATTCATACATTCTTACGCTCTAGATCCCACCTACACCGGGCTCTGAGCCGCTCACTTCCAGGACCTAGACCTTGGTGTAGGTCACGGATCTCAAGCAAAGGCCTTTGGCAGCTATCGCCGGCCCAGCCCTCCGCCGATCCCGTGTCTCCAGGATCTCCTCGAACTCCTCGGGGGTCAAGCTTCCCGTCCCCACCCGGAGCAGTGTCCCTACCAGCATTCTGACCATGCGGTACAAGAAAGCATTGGCCTCGACGTCAAAAGTGAGCCATGGCTCCCTACACGTCCACGCCGCACGAATGACCTCCCGGACCGAGTTCCTGCCCTGCGGCGGCGATCCAAACGCCAGATAATCATGGCATCCGATCAAACACCGCGTTGCACATATCATCGCTTCGAGATCCAAAGTCCGTGCGACATGAATACTGTGCCGCTCATAGAACGGATGCCGCACAGGCCCACGATAGACCCTATACCGATAGCTACGACTAAGTGCATCATAGCGGGGATGAAACCCCGGCTCGACCGCCTCCAACTGGAGGACCGCAATCTGTTTCGGTAGCAGTGCGTTCATCCCACGCTGCAGATCTGCGACGGTATGCCGCCACTCTGTATCGAAGGCGATTACCTGGCCATCGGCATGCACCCCTGCATCCGTCCGCCCTGCCGCCACAATCCGGATCGCAACCCCGGTCAAACGAGCTAAAGCCTGCTCCAGCTCGGCCTGGATTGTGGGGGCATTCGCCTGTATCTGAGATCCCCCATAACCCGTGCCATCATACGCAATGACCGCCTTGATCCGCACGCTATATCGCCGTCAGCACGTGTGGCGGGCACCAGTTCGTAGAGCCAATCACAAGGCTCACGCAGCTGGTCGACCCTTCATCGCAATCCAGCTCCCTGAAGCTGCTGTTAGGCTTCCTCAACCAGCTCCAAAAGCACCATCGGAGCCGCGTCGCCCTTGCGCACGCCGATCCGCAGTATACGCGTATAGCCACCTGGACGATCCATATAGCGCGGTGCGATCTCATCGAAGAGCTTCTGAACGACTTTTGGATCGTTCAATCGGGCTGCAGCTCTGCGCCGTGCATGAAGCATCTTGGCCGGCTCTTCCTCCGCAGCTGCCAAGCCGCGCTTCGCCAACGTTACCATCTTCTCAGCCTGCCCTCGGACAGCCTGGGCCTTGGCTCGCGTAGTGCGAATCCGTTCGTGTCGGAACAACTGTGTCACCATGTTCCGACGCAAGGCCGTACGCTGCGCCGAAGTACGGTTTAGCCTTTTACCCGCGACGCGATGTCGCATACCTCAACCTCCTGATCATCGAATAGGTCAGAGCCTGCCCTTCCCTTGGAGTCCGCTTGGCCGGCGCGTGCAGGGAATCCCTATCACGCACCTACAGACGCTATGCCGATGCCTCTGCGTCTTCCTCGGACCAGAACCCCTTGACCTCTAACTGCTCTAGTAATTCTGTGAGAGATTTCGCACCAAAGTTCCGGATGGACAATAGCGCATCTGGTCCGCGCATCAACATCTCCAGAACCTCACCGACATTGGATATGCCTGTGCGCTTCAGTGCGTTATAGACCCGCACCCCCAGACCAAGGTCCTCAATCGGCGTCGCATAAGCCTGATGCGGAATAGCTTCCTCTTCGACCTCTGCATCATCCTCGACCTCTTCTTCTAGCTCCGCCCCTGCAATCAACCGCAGGTGCGTGACGAGAATCCGAGCTGACTCTTTGAGAGCGTCCCAAGGTGCCATACGACCATCACTCCACACTTCCATCGTCAGACGATCATAATTGGTCAGCTGACCCACGCGCGCCTGATCAATCCGGAAGTTGGCCCTACGAACCGGGCTGAAGATCGCATCGACCGACAGAACTCCGATGGGCATTCGCCCCTGCTCTTCCCCGGGCATGTAGCCGCGCCCGTTGTCGACAGTGAATTCCAAGTCGAGATGCCCCTCCTCATCATCCACCGTGAAGAGGTACAGGTCGGGATTCAGAATCTCGATCTCCGGAGGCGCGATAATGTCGCCAGCGGTCACAATGCCCTCGCCTTCAATGCGCAGCGTCATGTACTGAGGGCCCTCGCCCTCCATCAACAGACGAACCTGCTTCAGCTGGAGCATGATCTGAAGAACGTCCTCACGCACACCGGGAATCGTGGTGAATTCGTGCGGGATGTCCGTAATCCGCACAGCCGTAATCGCCGCTCCCTCCAGAGAAGAGAGCAGAACTCGCCGCAGGGAATTGCCCAGCGTCACTCCATAGCCGCTTTCCAGTGGGCCGATGATGTAGCGGCCGTACTGTTCAGCGTTTACATCTATTTCCACCTTTGGCAGAACTGGCGCTGCTAACACGTTGCCTCCTGTTTGATCTAACACACACACGCCTCATCCGATATGGCGTGAAAGCGTCAACGCCCCACCCCACGTCGAAAGAAAGCGTCAGGCGTTAGCGCGAGTAGAACTCCACGATCATCTGCTCGTCGACTGGAACGTCGATCTCCTGACGTGTCGGCAAGACGAGAACTCGCCCTGTCAGATCACTTTCGTTCAGGCTTAGCCAAGCAGGTACCTCACGCTGTCCCAAGCGCTCACGGCGGTCGCGGAAATACTGGGTCTTGAGGCTCACCGCCTTGACACCGATAACGTCCTCTGACTTAACCAGATAGGAAGGAATGTCAGTCTTGCGCCCGTTCACCATGAAGTGCCCGTGCTGGACCAGCTGCCGAGCCTGAGCTCGGGAATCAGCGAAACCCAGACGATAGACAACGTTATCCATTCGCTGCTCGAGCACAATCAGCAGGTTCTCACCGGTCAGGCCGTCACGTCCCTCTGCAATTCGCATATAGCGGCGGAACTGCTTCTCCAACACACCGTAGATCCTGCGCGCCTGCTGCTTGGCGCGCAGTTGCAGCATATAATCAGAAGAACGTCGCCGCCGGAAACTAGTCTGCTTGCCGTGTTGTCCAGGTGGATAAGGACGTCGCTCAAAAGCACACTTGCCTGTGTAACACTTCTCGCCCTTTAGATACAGCTTTACTCCTTCACGACGGCAAAGCCTGCACACAGGACCAGTATATCTTGCCATACTTTCTCCTATTTCTCCTCGCCTAGATGCGCCGCTTCTTCGGAGGTCGGCATCCATTGTGTGGAATGCGTGTAGCGTCAACGATTGAGCGCACCCGCAACCCGGCAGCCGCAATCGCTCGAAGCGATGCCTCACGGCCGGGGCCGGCCCCCCTCACAAAGACATCGACCTCACGCATGCCTTCATTAGAGATCGCGTCCTGCGCGAGTTTCTCTGCAGCAACCCGTGCCGCAAACGGCGTGCTCTTGCGCGTCCCCTGGAACCCGACAGATCCAGGCGTCAGCCAACGCAGAACGTTGCCCTCCGGATCAGTCACCGTGATGATCGTGTTGTTGAATGATGTTTTGATGTGAAAACACCCACGAGGCACATTGCGCTTCACACGTCGTGTGTGCGACCCTTGTTGTGTTGGTCGAGATGTTCGTTTAGCCATAGAACCTCCTGATACCCGATACGAAATGGCTCAAGCGGATTTCTTCTTCGAGCCGCGCCGCCGACCACGACCAGCCACAGTCCTCTTGGGACCGCGCTTGGTGCGCGCGTTGGTCTTCGTCCGCTGACCACGTACGGGCAGATTCCGACGATGGCGCAGTCCGCGATAAGAACCGATCTCGATAAGACGCCTGATATTCATCTGGACCTCGCGGCGCAAATCACCCTCGACCATAACCTCACGGTCGATCACGTCACGGATGGAACTCACCTCTGACTCTGTGAGCTCGGTGTCACGTTTCGTGGAATCCACACCGGCCCTATCCAGGATAGCTACGCTGGTCCTGCGACCGATGCCATAGATATAGGTCAGACCGACCTCAATGCGCTTGTTTCGCGGCAGGTCAACTCCTGCGATACGAACCATGCTATATCAACCTCCTCTGAACTACGATTCTGACAAAGCTGAACCTAACCCTGGCGCTGCTTGTGCCTGGGATTCTCACAGATCACGCGTACAACGCCGCGTCGCCGAACGATCTTGCACTTAGGACATCGTTTCTTGACCGAAGGTGAAACCTTCATTTCACAGCTCCTTCTTCTCTCAACAGGTCCAGGTTCGAGAACCTAGCCCTGCTCTTGTCTCCCGCACCTGCACTTTCCCGGCGGGTAAGACAGTCTTCCATTATACCACACTCTGGTGATTAGCGGAGGAAGCCCTCGTAGTTGCGCATCAACAACTGTGCCTCCAGCTGACGCATCGTGTCCATCACCGTGCCCACTACAATCAGCAGACCCGCACTCTGGATCAACATCTGGTTCGAGGTCATAAACAACCCCACGATGTACGGCAGTACGGCCACAAAACCCAGGAACACAGCACCTACCAGCGTGATGCGCTTGTAGATGCCTAGAATGAACTCCTCAGTCCGTCGACCCGGCCGAACACCCGGGATGAACCCACCTTGCTTCTGCAGCGTCTCGGCCAGATTTTGCTGCTCAACCATCACGAAAGTGTAGAAGTAGGTAAATCCCGCGACAACCAGGAAGTAGATCGGTGCGTACCACGCGTTCGACCCACTGAAGAAACTCACGGCACCTTCCGCGAGGTTCTTCACACCAGGATTCGTGCTGGCCAAGAAGAACTGTGCGATAACCGCAGGGAAAGCGAGAATCGACTGCGCAAAGATCAGGGGAATCATACCTGCGGTGTTGATCTTCAAGGGAATGTAAGTGCTTCCCCCTCCGTAGACCTTCATGCCCCGCACACGCTTCCCATATTGAACCTTGATGCGCCGCTCACCCTCCTGAACAAACACGATGAACAGCATCGTCAGAACAGTGATGCCCAAAAAGATGACCACACCCAGCCACTTGTCTGTCTCGGCTATGCTGCGCACATTGGCCGGCACACGTGATACGATGCCACCAAAGATAATCAGCGACAGACCATTGCCGACGCCCTGCTCAGTGATCAATGTGCCCAGCCAGACAGCCAGCAGCGTGCCTGCCGTCATGGTCACCAAGATGGTAATCGTTGGCAGGATCATTCCCGGTCCCCAACCGAAGTCCGGGAGAATTGGACGAGAACCGGCCGCGGCAGCCCGGAAGAGCTGCGCCTGGCCAAATGCATACAGAGCCGCCAGGGGGACTGTCAGGTAGTAGACCCACTGGCTCATCTTGCGCTGTCCGCCCTCACCTTCTTCCTGGATCTGTTGCTCCAGTTTCGGGAAGATCGGGATCAGCAGCTGGACGACGATCTGTGCTGTCACATATGGGTAGACACCCGCCGCCAGGACAGAGAATTTGGACACCGCACCACCCGACAACAGGTCCAGCAGGCCTGCGAACTGGCTCGCTGCCGAAGTAGAAGCAGAGCTGAAGACAGCACTCAAAGCTTGCCGGTCCACCCCAGGCACGGGGATGTTTGACGCCATCCTGAAAACCACAAGGATCAGGAGTGTGTACAACATCCGCCGACGCAAATCCGGCAGTTTGAAGGCATTGCGCAGGGCTTCAATCATCATTCCCCTCCATCTAGTCTACTAGGTCTCGCGACCTTGCAGGGTCACCCCTTAGCGCGTCCGATATCCGCCGCGCGTCCAGGGCAACAGCTCCACCGTGCCACCAGCGGCCTCAATCTTCTCCTTAGCCGATGCCGACACGCGATGAGCCTTGATATGCAGGGGAAACTCGACCTCGCCCCGCCCCAAGACGACCACGAGATCGTCCACATCACCGATCAGCCCCGCAGAGCCCAAGCTCTCCGGCGAAACATCGGCGCCGGTCGAGAAACGTACTGCCAAGTCGCCCACGTTGACCGGCGTGAACTCAACCTTGTACGGGTTAAAGAAATTGTAACCACGGACAAATGGGAGTTTTCGGACCAACGGCAACGCACCACCCTCGAAATAGGGCTTCACCCCACCCCCGCTGCGCGAGTTCTGGCCTTTCGTACCTCGACCGGCGGTCTTGCCCTGTCCCGCCGAGATACCGCGTCCTACACGCTTTCGCCTTTTCTTGGCACCCTTTGCAGGGCGCAAGTCATGTAGTTTCATCCAATAGCCTCCAACCCGCTATGCTTCGACTTCCTCAATCTCAACGAGGTGTATAATGCTCTGCACCATACCGCGGACGGACGCCGTGTCAGCTCGCTCAACGGTCTGATTCAGCTTACGCAGACCCAAAGCCTTGACCGTACGTTTCTGCCGCCCGGGGTAACCGATCGAGCTACGGACCAGCTTAATGCGCAACACCTTCGCCATTATGCCCTCCTCCGGCGCCAGAACGGCATAACCTCGGCCACCGGCTTGCCACGCTCCGCCGCTACCTCCTCGACCCTCCGCAGTTGGCTCAGCGCGTCCATGGTCGCCTGAACCACATTTACGGCGGTGGCGCTTCCCATTGACTTCGTTAGAACATCGTGGATACCCACAGCCCCTAGGACAGCACGCACACCGCCTCCGGCAACAACCCCAGTACCGGGGGTCGCCGGGCGCAGCATCACGCGCGCACCGCTGCACACACCAAAGACCTCATGCGGAATCGTCGTCCCTTCCAACGGAACGCCGTGCATATCCTTGCGTGCTTTTTTCGTTGCTTTGGCGATAGCATCGGGCACAGTACGCGCCTTGCCCATACCAAAGCCGACCTGTCCCTTGTTATCACCAACGACCGCCGTCACACGGAAACCAAAGGTACGGCCGCCCTTGACCACTTTGGCGACACGCGTGATATCGACGATACGCTCATCCAGTTCATCCCGTTCTTCCTCGCCCCTGCGATTTCGGGATCTTCGACTTCGTTCTGCCATACTTCCTCCAGCTGGACGCAGTGAACAGCGTGCCGCTAACTAGAACTCCAAGCCGGCCTTACGCGCCGCCTCAGCGAGGGCCTTGACACGACCGTGATACTTGTAGCCCCCACGATCAAACACGACCTTCTCTACACCCTTCGCAACTGCCCGCTCGGCGACAATCCTGCCAACGACGCTTGCCTGTTCAGTCTTCTTGAGCCCGACTACCTGATCACGGACCTCGTGATCGAGCGTGGACGCGGATGCCAGCGTCAAACCGGCGCTGTCATCGATAACCTGAGCATAGATATGATTCAAGCTTCTGAAGACATTCAGACGTGGACGTACTGGCGTCCCTACCGCGCGTTTGCGGATATGTCTATGACGCCGATCTCGGGCTCTCTCACGGTTAACTTCTGGTTTCATCTTTTCTCAACCCTCAGTACCACGTACTCAATCTGCTGGCTCGAGAACAACCGCGCTTCTTGAACAACAGTTCAGTGAGCGCGTTATGCCCGCACCAGTCAACTTCCACACTAGATCACTTGACTAGTCTTCCCGGCCTTGCGTCGTACCACCTCATCGATGTAGCGAATTCCCTTGCCCAGATAGGGCTCGACGGGACGCCAAGCTCGAATTTCGGCCGTAACACGGCCTACCAACTCTTTGTCATAACCCTTGACGGTGACCGTGCTGGCACGGGGGTTGGCCTCGAACTCGATCCCTTCAAGTGGTTCCACAACCACGGAATGCGAGAAACCGAGGCTCATAACCAAGTTCTTACCCTCAAGCACCGCGCGGTACCCCGTACCACGGATCTCCAGTGTCTTGCTGTACCCCTCGGTGACCCCTATGACCATATTGTTGATGAGTGCACGTGTCAGGCCATGCAGCGCTCTATTGTTGCGCTCATCATTAGGGCGCGCAACCTGAACAAAGCCATCCTTAAGAGTGATGGTCATGCCAGGATTGAACTCCTGGGTCAGCTCCCCTTTGGGGCCCTTGACCGTGACCGTGCTTCCCTCAATGGTCACATCGACTTCAGATGGAACCGGGACCGGCATCCTTCCTATACGAGACACTGTCTACCTCCCTATTCCCCACCGGCAACGCGCGTGTTCAAGACCGCGGTCACCAAACGTAACACAGGATCTCGCCGCCCACATTGAGTCGGCGCGCCTGCTGCCCCGTAAGGACTCCCTTGGGTGTGGAGAGCACCGCAATGCCCATACCACTCCGAACCCACGGGATTTCCTTGACGGCTGTATAGATGCGGCGCCCAGGCTTGCTGACGCGCTTCAAGTCCGTGATGACCGCACGCTGGTGCTTCACGTCACCCACATACTTGAGAGCTAACTGCAAAACTGGGAACTGACTAGCCTCCTCCTCAACTACACGGTAATCGTTGATGTACCCCTCGTCCTTGAGGATTTTGGCGATCGAGACCTTCATCTTGGACGAAGGTAACGATACCACCGTATGTTTGGCCATTAAAGCATTCCGTGTTCGGGCCAGCATATCGGCAATTGGATCTGTCATTGTCATCCTAGCACCTCCTTACCAACTGGACTTGACCATACCGGGGATTTTCCCCTCCAAGGCCAGTTCACGGACACAGATTCGGCACATACCGAATCGACGATAGTAGCCTCTGGGCCGCCCACAGCGAGAACAACGATTGCGCACACGCACTTCGTATTTACGCCGGGTTTCGCGAATCGGCATACAAGTTTTCGCCATACTTCACTCCTTGTTCAAAACTCCACAGCTCTCGCGTTTGCCTCGATCGCTGCCTTAACGCCGAAACGGCATCCCAAGCAATTCGAGAAGTCGCCGGGCTTCTTCGTCAGTCTCAGCTGATGTATTGAACGAGATCTCAAGACCTCGAACCTTATCGATGCTGTCGTAGGCCACCTCCGGGAACAACAACTGCTCACGGACGCCAAGTGTGTAATTACCACGACCATCCAGCTTGTCCGACACGCCTCGGAAGTCTCGTGTACGCGGAAGCGCCACGCCGATCAAACGATCCAGGAACGCCCACATACGCTCGCCCCGCAACGTCACCTTGGTCCCAATCGCACGCCCTTCGCGCAACTTGAAGTTGGCGATTGAACGGCGAGCATGAGTTATCACCGGCTGCTGACCCGTAATCGTCCGCAGATCGTTGACAGCGTACTCCAAGACCTTCGGGTTATCCAGAGCCTCACCCAGACCGATGTTGAGAACGATCTTACGGATGCGGGGGACCTGCATCACACTCTCGTAGCCGAACTCTTTCATAAGCTCCGGTACGACCTTATCACGGTATTCTTCTCTTAACCGTTGCATCGTCCCCATCTCCTAGTCAATGGCCTTGCCGCATTTGCGACAAACGCGCACCTTGGTACCATCCACCACATCATAGCCCACACGCGTCGCTACATCGCAGCTTGGGCAGACAAGCATGACGTTGGACAGATGGATTGGTGCCTCAAACTGAACTCGCCCACCCTGAACCTGCGAGCGACCAGCACGTTGTGCGCTCTGGTGCTTAATGCGCATGTTGACCGTAGAAACCACGACGCGGTTTTTCTGCAGCAACAGGCTCATCACTTCTCCACGCGCACCGAGGTCATCGCCAGCGATCACCTCCACAGTGTCACCTTTCTTAATCCGATTCATTTCACTTCCTCATCACCGGCACTAGATCAACTCAGGCGCCAGCGACACGATCTTCATGAAGCCCTTATCGCGCAACTCACGCGCAACAGGACCGAAGATACGCGTACCGCGGGGGTTCGCCCCGTCTGCGTCCAGGATAACCGCGGCATTATCATCGAAGCCGATGTAGGACCCATCCAGCCGACGATACTCTTTGACGACACGTACGATCACAGCACGAACAACTTCACCCTTCTTCACAGAGGACGTTGGGGACGCCGACTTCACCGTGACTACAATGGTATCGCCCACGTAGCCATAGCGACGTCCCGAGCCTCCCAACACCTGAATGCAGAGCACCTCCTGCGCCCCTGTATTATCAGCAACCTTTAAGCGTGTTTCACTTTGGATCATTGCACGACTCCCTGCATGTCCGATTAGGACACGTCCGCTTAGGCGGCACGTTCCAGAATTTGCTCCACAGCCCAGCGCTTCCGCCGGCTGTAGGGGCGTGTCTCGATTATCTGGACCCGATCACCGACATGGCACGCATTCTCTCCATCGTGCGCCATATACTTCTTCGTTGAACGGACCACCTTCTGATAAAGCCTGTGGCGGTACCGTCGCTCAACAGTCACGACCACCGTCTTGTCCATCTTGTCGCTGGTCACCAGACCCACCAGCCGTCGCCGTTGTCCCTTCATGCGGCTGCTCCTTCACTCGTCTCTGCTACTAGCTCTCGCTCACGCAGGACCGTCAGGATACGAGCAATGTCCTTGCGGACTGCACGTAATCGATTGTGATCCTGAAAACTACCAGCGTACCACTGCTGGCGCAGGTTGAACAACTCGCGACGGGTCTCCTGCAGGCGAGTACGCAGCTCCTCTGATGCTATTTCTCGAATCTCACTCGCTCGCATACCTACTCTCCTGCTTCTCCACCATACTCGATACGAGTGATGATCTGGGTTCTGATAGGCAACTTGTGAGATGCGAGGCGCAATGCTTCGCGTGCGATCTCATCATCGATACCGGCAACCTCGAACAGCACCCGCCCGGGACGCACTACGGCGGCCCAGTACTCAACCTCGCCCTTGCCCTTACCCATACGCGTTTCAGCAGGCTTGCTGGTGATGGGCTTATCAGGAAAAACGCGTACCCAGTACTTACCGCGACGGCGCATATGGTGCACGATGGCGCGGCGAGCGGCCTCGATCTGACGCGCAGAGACCCATGCGGGCTCAAGTGCCTGCAGACCGTAGTCACCGAAGCTAACATCTACACCTCGGGACTCCTTGCCCGTCATTCGTCCGCGATGTTGTTTACGATATTTGACGCGTTTCGGCATCAACATAGCTCGACCTCCTTACCCTAAGGGGTTAGCGTGCTGCTTCCATGGCTGAGGACTGACCGGGGAGGACTTCACCCCTGTAGATCCACACCTTAACGCCGATTCGCCCATAGGAAGTCGCAGCTTCTTCCTGTGCGTAGTCGATATCAGCGCGCAGCGTCTGCAACGGCACACGCCCTTCGCGCATCCAGGTCACGCGAGCCATTTCAGAGCCCGCCAAGCGTCCTTTGCACATTACCTTGATGCCCTCGGCCCCAGCGCGCATCGCCTGTCGCAGCGCACGCTTCATCGCGCGGTTGTGATAGATACGCTTCTCAAGCTGGGCCACGATGTTCTCGGCAACGAGCTTGGCATCCAGGTCCGGCCGCTTGATCTCCTGGACATCGATATGCACACGCTTCCCACCTGTCAACACCTCGATATCATGACGCAGCGCCTTGACGTTTTCGCCTTTGCGACCAATCACCACGCCCGGACGTGCGCTCAAGATGATAACTGACAGTTGATTCGGGGGAAAGCGCTCGATCTCAATGCGAGATATGCCACTCTGCCCATCGCGGGATCGCGCTCGCATTTGGTCGGTGACCAAATCACGAACGGCCAGATCCTCACTCAGCAGGTCGGAATACTCACGACCTTCGGCAAACCAACGAGATTTCCAGTCCCGGATAACTTTCAGACGAAAACCATAGGGATGTACTTTGCGCCCCAAGATAAGCCTCCTTAGAACTACGCTTCCAGTCGTTCTTCAAGAACAACCGTGATATGGGATGAGCGCTTGCGAATAGGACGATAGCGTCCCCGGCTTCCCCAACGCGCTCGCCAGCCCTTCCCAGGCATAACGCCGGGGCCTTCATCAGCGGCGATCTTGGCAATGTACAAGCTATCGATGTTCAACCCCTTCTCGTCTGCGTTGGCAACGGCGGAGTGGATCAGCTTGTAGACGGGAACAGCGGCCGCGTGGGGCATCATGCTCAGTGCATCCAGAGCCTTTTGTGCCGCCAGGCCTCTCACTGCGTCAATCACTCGCCGCACCTTCAAGGGCGTCATCGGGATATGTTTTGCTGTAGCTTTAGCGGTTTGCAGCATCATCTTACCTCATCATCACCCGGACCTTCTTTTCCCTGGCCACGTGGCCACGGAACGTCCGGGTCGGTGCAAACTCGCCCAGCCGATGCCCCACCATATTCTCGGTGATGTATATCGGCACGTGGCGACGACCGTCATGAACAGCCAACGTATGCCCGACCATTTGCGGGAAGATCACGGATGCACGAGACCAGGTGCGAATCACACGCTTGACGCCGGTCCGGTTCATCTCCTCGACCTTCCGCAGCAGCTTCGGCTCTACGTACGGTCCTTTCTTCAAGGAACGTGACATACCAGACTACCTCCCTTACTAGCGGCGACGCTCAGAACCAGACTGACGCCGTCGAACAATGTACTTGTCCGTATCTTTGTTGTGACGCGTCTTGCGCCCCAAGGTCCGCCATCCCCAAGGAGACTTCGGGCCGGGCATACCGATCGGCGAGCGGCCTTCACCGCCGCCATGCGGGTGATCACGCGGCGACATCGCCGAGCCACGAACTGCCGGGCGCCAACCCTTCCAGCGCTTGCGGCCGGCCTTGCCCAGCTTCACGTTGGCGTGCTCCTCGTTGCCAACCTGACCAATGGTCGCCATACAGGTTCGACGAACCAAGCGCATCTCACCGCTCGGCAGACGCAGTGTCACGTAGCCGCCTTCTTTGGCCATCAGCTGCGCCGATGCACCGGCAGCACGCACCATCTGCCCACCGCGACCTGGGTAAAGCTCCACATTGTGGATCGTGGTACCTAGCGGGATACGCTCCAGAGGCAGCGCATTCCCAACGTGGATCTCAGCCTCAGTCCGAGAACTGAGCACCGAATCCCCAACCTTGAGCCCCATAGGTGCCACAATGTAGCGTTTCTCACCGTCGGCGTAGACCAACAGCGCGATGCGCGCGGAACGATTGGGATCGTACTCGATCGAATCGACGCGGGCAGGAATGTCCAGCTTGTTGCGCTTGAAGTCGATGACGCGGTACTGTCGCGCGTGGCCACCACCTCGATGCCGCACAGTGATCCGACCGTAGCTGTTACGCCCTGCTCTCCGACTCAAGGGCTCAACCAGGCTCTTCTCAGGCTTGGTGCGCGTGATCTCCTCAAATGTCTGTCCCGTCATATGACGGCGACCAGGGGAGGTCGGGTTGTATTTTTTGATCGCCATACTAAGCCTCCAATGCCTCAATGCGCTCGCCTGAAGCCAACGTCACCACAGCCTTCTTCCACGGTGCACGCCGCGTCGATTGACGTCGACCGCGTAATCGGCTGATCTTGCCGGGCACAACCATCGTGTGCACGCGGTTAACAGCCACACTGTAGATCTGCTCAACGGCCCGCTTAACCTCAAGTTTGTTCGCTTTCATATGGACCACGAAGACGTACTTGCCCTGCTCGCGCAGCATATAGGACTTCTCCGTTTCCAAAGGTCGCACGATTATGTCGTAGATTCTCATCTGGCCTACTCCTCGCCCCCGGCAACCTTGGCTACACCCGTGCCCAAGATCGACTCGATGACCTTGAGGGATGCCACCGACAGGATGACCGTCTCAGCACTCAAAAGATCACGGATGTTCAGATAGTGGGCGCGCAACGACCGCGCCTTCGCGAGATTTCGTACCGACCGCTCAACAGACTCGTTGCGCTCCGGGAGCAAAACCAGCTTCTTGCCCTCACCAGACGCAATCTGGCGCAGCGTCTTCGCCATCTCTTTGGTCTTGGGAGCAGCCATTCTCAATTCATCAACAACCACCAACTGCTGCTCAGCAGCCTTCACCGAAAGCGCGGAGCGCAGTGCTGCGCGGCGCATCTTGCGCGGCATCCGCTTCTCGTAGGAGCGCGGCTGCGGCCCGTGAGCGACACCACCACCGACGAAGATCGGAGCATTCCGGCTGCCGTGACGTGCGCGACCGGTCCCCTTCTGGCGGTACCACTTCGCCTTCGTGCGGTTGTTCTCGCCCCGGGTCTTCGCCTTGTGCGTCCCCAGGCGGCGGTTTGCCAACTGACGAACCAGAGCCTGATGCATCAAGGGAACATTGATCGGGGCTTCAAAGATCTCCGGGCGCAACTCAACCTCACCGACCTTCTCCCCCTGCATATCAACGATGGGAACAAGCATTACCTACCTCCCTTTCGAACCCGCTGTTTGATGGCGCCCTTAACCAAAACCAGGCCCCCCTTAGGTCCAGGAACAGCGCCGCGTACAGCTAGGAGGTTGCGTTCCGGATCGACCAACACCACTTCCAGATTCTGGATGGTGACTCGTTTGTTCCCCATATGACCGGGCATCTTCTGACCCTTCCAGACCTTACCCGGCGTCGCACAGGCGCCGATGGAGCCGGGCGCGCGCTCACGATCGGACTGACCGTGCGTACGCGGACCGCCGGCAAAACCGTAGCGCTTCACTACACCGGTGAAACCACGGCCCTTGGAACGGCCCACGACATCAACGCGCTGACCAGGTTCGAAGATGTCCACAAGAATCTTCTCCCCGAGTTCGAAGGTCTCATCAGGTCGAATGCGGACCTCGCGCAGATGCCGCAGCTGAGGCGCACCCGCCCTCTCCAAGTGCCCCATCTGGCCCTTGGTCAGGTGCTTAGCTTTCGCGTTGGCGAAACCGAGTTGCACGGCCCGATAACCATCACGTTCGGGTGTGCGAACCTGTGTTACGTAGCATGGCCCTGCTTCGACAACCGTGACAGGCACAACAAGCCCATCCTCACGGAATATCTGGGTCATTCCCACCTTACGTCCGATAATACCTTTCACTACGTCCTCCTGGGGACTGCCAACGCTCGTGCGCAGTCGCAATCAAGAACAGGACAAGCCTGCCCGACAGACCGTACACTTCCCGCGCCGCATCATCCCGAATTCTCTCACACGATCCCCCTCGTGCACCCTCATACTCAACAAGCCAGGGCCAGGGGGCGGGTGTTCAGCGTATGTGAAAACTAAACGATTAAAGCTTGATCTCGATGTCGATACCTGCAGGCATGTTAAGCCGCATCAATGTATCGATCGTCTTCGAATCCGGATCCTGGATATCGATCAGACGCTTATGCGTACGAATCTCGAAATGCTCATGGGTATCCTTGTCGATGAACGGGGACCGGCGAACCGTGAACCGTTCGATTTTGGTCGGTAGGGGAACTGGCCCCACGACACGAGCACCCGTTCGCTCTGCCGCCTCAACGATCCGGCGAGCGGAGTCGTCCAGAATGCGATGATCGTACCCCTTCAACCGAATGCGAATGCGTTGTTTAGCCATTAAACCACCTAGTTAGACTAGAACTACTCTACGATTTTGGTAATCACGCCGGCGCCGACAGTCAGGCCGCCCTCGCGGATTGCGAAGCGGTGACCTGCTTCCAGAGCCACTGCCGTGCCCAACTCAACGGTCATGGTGGTGCGATCGCCAGGCATGACCATCTCGACACCTTCAGGTAGCTCGACAGCGCCGGTGATGTCCATGGTGTTGATGTAGAACTGGGGCTTGTAGCCGGTAAAGAACGGCTTATGGCGACCACCCTCATCCTTGCGCAGGATGTAGACCTCGGCTTCGAACTTGCGATAGGCATGGATCGAGCCAGGGGCAGCCACGACGACACCGCGACCGACCTCATCCTTGCCTACACCGCGCAGCAGCAGACCGGCGTTGTCACCGGCGATAACACTCGGGAGAATCTTGTGGAACATCTCCATTGAGGTAACAACCGTGTTGCGGGGCTTGTCGTACAGACCGCCGACCAACTCGACCGGAGTGTTGGGCAGGAGTGTGCCGCGGTCAACACGACCGGTCACAACCGTACCGCGGCCCTTGATGGAGAAAACATCCTCGATGGGCATCAAGAACGGGAGCTCCTCGTCACGCAGCGGCGTGGGGATGTACTCATCCACAACGCGCATCAGCTCGAAGATAGAGGCGTACGCGGGATCATCGGGGTCATCGCTCTCGCAATTCAGGGCCTGCAGAGCGGAACCCTGGACGATGGGCGTCTCGTCGCCGGGGAACTCGTAGCTGTCCAGCAGTTCACGGATCTCCAGGTCAACCAACTCCAGGAGCTCGGGATCGTCCATCAGGTCAACTTTGTTCAAGTAGACCACGATCGCCGGGACCTCAACCTGACGTGCGAGGAGGATGTGCTCGCGAGTCTGAGGCATCGGGCCATCGACCGCGGAGACAACCAGAATCGCACCGTCCATCTGGGCGGCCCCGGTGATCATATTCTTGATGTAGTCACGGTGACCGGGGCAGTCCACGTGGGCGTAGTGACGGTTCTCGGTCTGATACTCAACGTGTGAAATCGCCACAGTCAAGATCTTGGTTGCATCGCGACGGAACATCTTCGCATCAGCCTTCGCGACTACGTCGTACGGCTTGAACTCCGCCCACCCCTTGAGGGACAGGGCCCGCGTGATTGCAGCGGTCAAGGTGGTCTTGCCATGATCGATGTGACCAATGGTACCAACATTCACGTGGGGCTTGGTGCGCTCAAATATCTCTTTAGCCATTGCTTGCCTCTCCTTACTCTGCTTTCAGATTAGTCAGTGTTCTCTGTAATTACTTCTTGTGCCGCTACCAATAGCTCTGCACACAGAGCCTCTGACACTTATGCGCTCGTGCAGCGTGACGGCTACCCGCCATAGCCATACACGATAGCATCCATCTGCCGGGAATCCACCGGTACATAGTGGTGGAACTCCATAGTAAACGTGCCGCGCCCCTGTGTTGAACTCCGCAGGTCGGTGGCGTACCCGAACATATTGGACAGGGGGACATAACCCCGAATCACCTGACCGCCGCCGGGACGAGGTCCCATAGACTTGATGTCGGCGCCGCGAGCACTTAAGTCCCCCAGCACTTCACCAACAAATCTTTCCGGCATCACCACTTCCACGTCCATCGTTGGCTCAAGCAGGATCGGCTCTGCCGCCTCCACCGCTTCCCGACAAGCTTGTGCGGACGCCGCCTTAAACGCGATCTCCGTAGAAAGCAACTCATCAACTTCCACCGCCACAAGGCGGACTTCGATGCCAACCAGTGGATATCCGGCCAGATAGCCGCTATCCAACGACTCAAGCGCCCCAGCTCTGATAGCCTCAACATACTGAGCCATCAGGTCTTGCGGACGCGAAAGGTTGATGAATCTAGATGCTTCCCCTGCCTCGGTAGGGTTGATCTCCAACACTACCCGGGCATATTGGGGCTTACCGGCCAGCATTCGATCGAATACGACCTCAGCTTGACCGGTTTGCGTGACAGTTTCCCGATAAGCGACTCGCGGCTTCCCAACATTTGCCTCTACCCGGAACTCTCGTAGCAGTCTGCTAACGAGGACCTCCAGGTGAAGTTCACCCATTCCCCACAGGGTTGTTTGGCCTGTGCCCTCATCCATACGGACTCGGAAAGTGGGATCTTCCTCCGTCAACCGCGCGAGCGATTCATTAAGGCGATCCTGATCTCCAACCGTCTTGGGCTCAACCGCGACGAAGATAACCGGCTCTGGAAAACGGATTGATTCCAGGATGATCGGTGCGTGCATTGCCGAAAGCGTGTCACCGGTCACCGTGTTCTTCAGCCCTACGGTTGCACCGATATCGCCCGCCCTCAGTTCATCGACTTCCTCTCGGCGGTCAGCGAACATTCTAAGCAGCTTGGTCACACGCTCGCGGCTGCCCTTACCCGCATTCAGGTAGACATTGCCACGGACCAGAGTCCCCGAATAAACCCGGAAGTAAGCTAATCGCCCCGAGTACGGGTCTGTCGCTATTTTAAAGATCAGTGCAGCCAACGGCGCCTCAGGATCCGCAGGCCTTTCTTCCACTCGTTCCTTCTTGGGATTCACCCCCTTCACCGGCGGTATATCCAACGGCGAAGGAAGAAAGTCGACAACTGCATCCAACAAAGGTTGCACACCCTTGTTGCGCAATGACGAACCACACAACACTGGTTGGATCTCACCCTTGATCGTCGCCTGACGAAGCACCCGACGCAGATCGTCCGGGGATATTTCCCCACCCTCAAGATAAGCCAACATCAACTCATCGTCGGTTTCGACAATCGCCTCGAGCATCACCTCACGGGCAATCAGAGCGTCCACCTCAACCGCCTCGGGGATCGGAACGTACTCCGGTGTCTGGCCCAACTCATCGGACCATCTCACACCCCGCCACTCGATCAGATCAATCACTCCCCGGAACACAGACTCTGAGCCAATGGGCCATTGAATCGGAACCGGGTTTGCCTTCAGGCGATCACGGATGGTATCCACTGCGTGGGCGAAGTCGGCCCCCAGCTTATCCATCTTGTTAATGAACGCGATCAGCGGGACATTGAAGTCGCGGGCCTGTCGCCACACTGTCTCGGACTGGGGCTCAACGCCTGCGGTCCCATCAAAGACCACGATACCACCATCAAGCACCCGCAGACTGCGCTGAACCTCAGCGGTGAAATCGATATGTCCCGGCGTATCAACGATATTGATCTGGAATTCCCGCCAGAAACACGTCACCGCAGCGGACGTAATCGTGATTCCCCGCTCTCGCTCCTGATCCATCCAGTCGGTGACGGTTGTACCATCATCGACATTACCAAGCCGATAGGTACGACCCGTATAGAAGAGGATGCGTTCCGTCGTTGTGGTCTTGCCCGCGTCGATATGGGCAATAACCCCAATGTTGCGTATATTCTCTAGTAAAAGTTCTTCGGCCATCGCTCTGCCCTCGATGTAAAGTGTGCCTAGCGACGACCCTCTACGAAGCTACCTCAAGAAGAGCCGCAGCTTACCAGCGAAGATGGGCGAATGCGCGGTTAGCTTCCGCCATTCTCAGTGCGTCTTCGCGCCGCCTAACTGCCGCCCCTACGCCGCTCGCCGCATCAACCAGCTCAGCCGACAGCTTCGCAGCCATACCACGGCCACCACGACTCTTCGCCGCGGCCAAAATCCAGCGAATCCCGAGCGAAAGTTGCCGATACTGCGGGACCTCAACCGGAATCTGATAAGTCGCGCCACCGACACGGCGAGGCTTGACCTCAACCGACGGCATCACATTCTGCATGGCATCGTTGAAGACCTCAATGCCCGGTCGATTCGAGCGAGCCTCTGCCGTATCCAACGCCTGGTACATAATCCGCTGTGCGAGACTCTTTTTGCCACCCTTCATCATACGATTGATGAACTTCTGGAGAGGCACGCTGCCATAACGGATATCGGGAGCAATTTCTCGCTTAGGCGGACGGTTTCGTCTTGACATAATTTACTCCATCCTCACAACAACTACTCGGCTTTCGTTCCGTACTTGGAACGCCGCTGCCGCCGCCCACCCACGCCTGCGCAATCCAATGCACCGCGCACAATGTGGTAGCGAACACCGGGCAAGTCCTTCACACGCCCACCACGAACCAAAACAACGGAATGCTCCTGCAAATTGTGCCCCTCACCGGGGATATAGGCAGTCACCTCGATGCGGTTCGAAAGCCGCACACGAGCGATCTTGCGCAGCGCCGAGTTAGGCTTCTTTGGCGTCGCGGTACGCACAATTGTGCAGACGCCCCGCTTTTGGGGATTACCACGCTTGGCACGCGAGCGCCTGCCGCCCCGATTAGTGTTCACATTGTAGGCGAGCGCCGGCGACTTTGACAGTCGCTTCTTCGGCTTGCGTCCCTTTCGCACCAACTGATTGATTGTCGGCACTGTCTCTCCTCCTATAATCCTTGCCTGTGTTTCGCATCGAAGAAGGCCATCTAGGCTGCGATGGCCTCCCCGTTGTCGACCCTATGATATCCAACTTGTCAATGACAAGCTAATTCATCATCCTATTGCGAAAAAGAAGTTTACCACAGAACTTAGAAAGGTCAACTCCCCACAACGCTCAAAGATCAGTCCCGTGGCGCCAAGCCCAGCAATCCCATTCCCAACTTCGGAAGCTGTGCCCGCCGGTCGTCACGACCGAAGTGCAGGACTTCGCCAGAGTCCGTCACCGCTTCCACCGAAAGCGACAGGCTCTGCAGCTCCTTCACCAACACCTTGAACGATGCCGGGATTCCCGGCTCCTCGATGGGCAACCCCTTGACGATGGATTCGTAGGCCTTGACGCGTCCCTGCACATCGTCGGACTTAATGGTCAGCATCTCCTGAAGCGTGTACGCTGCACCATATGCCTCGAGCGCCCAGACCTCCATCTCACCGAAGCGCTGGCCACCGAACTGCGCCTTACCACCCAGCGGCTGCTGCGTGACCAGCGAGTACGGCCCGGTCGAGCGTGTGTGCATCTTGTCCTCAACCAAGTGTGACAGTTTGAGCATATAGATGACGCCCACCGTCACCGGCTGATCGAAGGGAGCGCCTGTCTTGCCGTTGTACAGAATCATCTTGCCTAACGTCGGCATCAGATTGTTGTGCTCGTGGCTGTAGGTCGTCGCTGACAGAACCACGTCCTCATCGGAGAGGGCCGAAACATCCTCGCCCTGAGATTCCATCCACAGACGCAGACACACCGCCTGTGCCTTCTGATCGGCGACCTTGCGCCGGGGAGCGGGACGAGTATCGTCCTCAAACGATAGAATGTCATCCGGGTCATAGCCAAATTCCCGCAGCCACTCGCGCAGGACGCTGCGCCGGACATAGACACGATCATCGCGCAGACGATCCATATCGTAGCCCTTGGGCGAAAGCCAGGCGGCGACGTAGACCAAGCGGGCTTCTTCATCATCCACCAGCGTCTCCAGCGGATACTCCTGCGCCTTGAGCCAGGTCCAGGCCCGCTCCATCACGTCGGTCCAGGCTTGATCGATCAACCACGCGCGCGCCAACTCAGCCGCGATCTGGTCCTCGTCAGCCCCGTCGAACACCGGCGAGACCGTCGCAAATCCCAGCCTATCGGCAGCCCACCCGAGGTGAGTCTCCAGCACCTGGCCGATATTCATGCGGCCTGGCACACCCAGCGGGTTCAGGATGATGTCCAGCGACCGACCGCTCGCCAGGAACGGCATATCCTGGATCGGCACAATCTGCGAAATCACGCCCTTGTTACCGTGGCGCCCCGCCATTTTGTCACCCTCGGTGATCTTGCGCCGCTGGGCAACGTTGACGCGCACAACCTTCTCAACGCCGGCGGGCAGATCGCGATATTCCTCGCGGTCGAAGACCCGCACATCCACGACTATGCCGCGAGCGCCATGAGGCATACGCAAGCTGGTATCCTTTACGTCACGCAGCTTCTCACCGAAGATCGCGCGCAGCAGCTTCTCCTCAGGCGTCAATTCCTTCTCACCCTTGGGCGTGATCTTGCCGACCAGGATGTCCAGCGGGCCAATCTCGGCACCCAAGCGGATCACACCCTCCTCATCGAGGTCACGCAGGGCATCCTCAGAGACATTGGGGATCTCGCGCGTCACTTCCTCAGGGCCTAGCTTCGTATCGCGAGCCGAGATTTCGTACTTCTCAACGTGAATCGACGCGAAGTAATCCTTGCGGACCAGATCCTCGCTCAACAGGATCGCATCCTCGTAGTTACCACCCTCCCAGGACATGAATCCCACCAAGATGTTCTGGCCGAGCGCCAGCCGCCCGCCCTCAGTTGAGGCGGTGTCCGCCAACACGCTGCCGGCCTCAACCCTCTCGCCCTTGACCACGATCGACCGCTGATCGATAACCGTGCTCTGATTCGAACGGGCGTACTTGGTCAGATCGTAGGTGGCGATCTCGCCATCATCCTCCGTCACAACCACACGATCGCCGGTGACACTCGTGACCGTTCCGGCAACTCGCGATGTAATCACCAGGCCGGAGTTGATCGCCGCCGCCCCCTCCATCCCCGTGCCCACGATGGGAGCCTCAGGTCGCAACAGGGGCACGCCCTGCCGCTGCATGTTGGAGCCCATCAGAGCGCGGTTGGCATCATCATGCTCCAGGAAGGGGATCAATGCAGCTGACACGCCCACCATCTGGATCGGAGCAACATCAATGTAGTCAACGCGCTCGGGTAGTGAAAATGTATACCCATCGCCCTTACGCGCCACAACCTGATGGCCCACAAAGTGCCCATCCTCTGTCAGTTCCGCATTCGCCTGAGCGATAACGAAGGGCTCCTCGCGATCTGCCGAGAGATAGACGATCTCTTGGGTCACGCGCGGAACTATGCGTACGGGATCCTCCAGGGGTAGCGCGGCAATAGCCTCGGCCACCTCTGGCGTGATCTTGGCGCCTTCCTCAAAAACCACTTCGCTGGTGCGCGGATCCTCGAGGTCTTCACGCAGAACCTCGCCGGTAAGCAGCCCAACGTTGTTCCGCACCGTGCGAATCACGCGTCGGTACGGTGTTTCAATGAAGCCCAGCGCATTCACACGCCCGTAGCAACTTAGGCGGCCGATCAAACCGATGTTCGGACCCTCAGGGGTCTCAATCGGGCAGATGCGACCGTAGTGGCTGTGGTGGACGTCGCGAACGTCAAAGCCGGCACGCTCGCGGCGCAGACCACCCGGCCCCAAAGCCGAAAGGGTACGCTTGTGCGTCAGGCTCGACAGCGGGTTGGTCTGCTCCATAAACTGCGACAACTGGCTGGAACCGAAAAACTCGCGGATCGATGCCACGACAGGGCGGATGTTGATCAGGCTGACCGGCGTCGGTGACTCAAGGCGGATACTCATCCGCTCGCGGACCACCCGCTCCATGCGGACCAACCCAACGCGGATCTTGGCCTGCACCAATTCACCCACAGTCTTGACACGACGGTTGCCCAAATGGTCCATATCATCAGGACCGGCGACGCCGTTGTTGATGTGGATGATTCTCAGAACCATAGCCACGAAGTCGTCCTTCGTGATGGTGCGAATAGACATAGGCACTTTGAGCTGCATGTTCTGGTTGAGCTTGTATCGCCCGACCTCTTTGAGGTTGTAGCGCTGCGAATCAAAGAGCTGTGAAACGAGGTACTCGCGAGCGTTATCGAGCGTCGGAGGATCACCTGGACGCATCCGGCGATAGAACTCCACCAGCGCCTCCTCGGCGATCGTGCGCTTCTTCAGATTCCAAGCGGGCTCTTGATGGATCGTATTGGCGATCCAAGGATGATCGGGGTCGATGTCCGCCTCAGCGAACAGCGCCATAAGTTCCTCATCCGTCCCCTCAGACAACACACCGCTGTTCAGCGGATCTTCGACCGCGGCCAGAGCACGCAGGAAGATCGTCACAGGAACGGTGCGCTTGCGGTTGAAACGCAGCGTCAGGTAGCCGGACTTGCGGGTCTCGAACTCCATCCAAGCACCGCGATCCGGGATCAACTTCGCACTGGCCATCCGCCGGCCGGCATCCTCTTTCAGACCGAAATAGACGCCGGGGGAGCGAATCAACTGACTGACGACAACGCGCTCGGTACCATTGATGATGAACGTCGCGTTCTCGGTCATCAGAGGCAGATCACCCAGAAATATCTCCTGCTGGACAATCTCCGTGGTCTCGCGGTTTACCAGCGCCACCTCAACGTAGATCGGCACGGAAAACGTAAGATCACGGTCCAAACACTCCTGTTGGCTGTGCTTTGGCTCACCAAAGCGGTATTCCAGCTCAAAGCCCGCCTGTTCGGCCTTAACCCCAGGCAAATAGAGACTCAGGAGGCCATTATGGCTGTCGATCGGCGAGATCTCATTGAAGAGTTGAGACACTCCCTCCTTGTGGAGCCACTCATAGGACTGCAACTGCACTTCCACAAGTCCTGGTAGCGGCAAGGCGCTAGCAATTCGAGCATACGATTTGACACCAAAGTCTGCTACTGCCATTCTCTACCCTTCCCTCCTGGGAGACTTCCCCAGAACCCCTGAGAGTATTTTTCTGGGCCAAGACTGCATGTCCCATAGACCACAATAAAATCAACGCCACAAACGCCCGCTCCGATCCAGCATTACGATCTGTACCGAGCAGGCGATTTAGGGACGTTAATGATTCAGTTACCGCTGATTGCCCAATCTTGGGCACTCAGCCCGCCATTGTCACTCCCGTCTGCCCACTGAGTAGACCCAAGAAACGAGAGGAACAGCGACAGGGCATTATACCCTGTTTGCTAATCATGTCAACACCATCCGAGGACGAGCGCACTTCAGAATGGGGACGAATAACCTAGAAAGGCTCTATGCTGGACCACCAAGTTGTCTCCTGCCTATTCAGGAACGCGACCGGGCACTCTTGGCCCTGACAGTGGTGGATCCGGCAGGTGACGATCGGATCGCCTTGCCCTTAGCCACTCACTCCCCATGCAATCACGCTGAAATCGACGGGGGCCGTGACCTCCTGTGGCGTCAGCAACATGTCAAAGCTCTGTTGACCCCCGCTCGCCATCTGCACCGCATCGCCCATCGCCAACTGCCGGTACCCGACGACATTCCCATCTTCATTGTAGATGGTCGCCACAACAGATACGTGTGTCACAGTCTGGACGCCATCGTTCAACAGAGTGCCACGTACCCGGTACTGCGGTCCGGAGATGCCGCCTTCCACGACCACCACCTGCAAGGGTACGAAGCTCTCCGTGATGGGGCTCAACATCTCCCCACGCACCAACTCAACGGTGACATCCGCCACGCCCTTCGGCGGATTCCGGAAGAGCACCGAGAAAGGAGCTCGCGCCTCCGGCAGCAAGTAGTCAGCCGCCGCCAATACCCGTGTTGAGACTAACGGTGTCCCATCAGGCGCAGTCAGGGTCACCCGAACGTGCAGATTCGTGACAGGGCCCCCGGTGGTGTTGAGCACCTCTCCCATACACCACATCCCCCCAACAGGTGTGTCATACAAGGCCACACCCGCCGTCGAGAGCGGCAAAGGGGTCGGCGTTGGCAGGATGGCGTTACCCACCGGCACCTGCATAACGCCGCCATCCTCACCGACCTCTTCCTCTTCCAGCGGTATGATCAGCCCCTGACCGATCCTCAGATAGTCATTCTCATCGAGTCCATTGTAGCGCAGTAGGGCATCCACTGTGACACCATAGTCCAGGGCCACACCAAACAAAGTGTCGCCGCTTTCCACGAAGTGAATGACCGGCGTCGGCGTAGGAGACGGCGTGAACGTGGACGTCGGGGGAATGGGGGTGAGATAGATCTCAGGGGCCACCGTAGGCGTGGACAACCCAGTATGAGACGAACTCGCCGGCGTCATCGTAGGGGTGGGGGGCACAGGCGTGAGGACCGAACCACATGCAGTCACGGTGAGCAGCAACCCCATAGCACTTGCCGACCTCAACCACATGCCCCAATCACATCGCCCATTCACAGGGGAATTATACCACGCTGTGCCGCACAGCGGGCCACCTGTCTTCGCGCGCGGTCAGACGGCCTCCCGATCCAGAACCTCGGCCAGCCGCTCGGACTCGGCCACCGCATGGGTGCCGCGGGCCGCGTCTGCAGGTGCCCCCATCGTGCCGGCAGGGCGTCCGCGGCGCCACAGGCGCACCGCCACCGCCACCACCCACGGCCCGGCCACCGCCAGCGCAAGATAAGGGCCCACCGGCAGAAGCCCCGGTCCACCCAATCGGTCTAGATTCAGCAGGATCACGGCCAGCGAGGTCCAGACCGTGAGGAAATTCGGCCACGCATCCGCAGCGTGCCATAATCCCAGACCCGGCGTGCGCCCCCGCGTCACCGGCCAGAACAGATTACAGCCCATATGGCCAAGCTGGTCCTCAAGGACATGTGCGGCAAACCCCAGAGCAGTGACACCGCCGCAGAGCCACACAGCCGGTAACCCCCAAACCACGCCACAGAGCAGACCGGCACAGAGTCCGGCGGCCAATGCCAACGGCAAGCTGTGCGTCCAGCGATGGTGCCAATCAAGGAAGCTAATCGCTAGCCGATCGCCCTCACGTATGAACTTAAAGCTCGGACCGGTGAAGATGTCAACATGGTAGGTGCGGCGATAGGCGTGCACGACCGGGAACGCGAGCTTGCGCACGGCCCACACAGCATCCGGAGGCTGGGAACCCGGCACACACTGTTGGCCCGTATCAACCACCGGCCCGATGCGGACGGCCACCGTGCTTTGGTCCGGATCAATATGGATGGTATAGCGGCGCCACAGATCGGCTCCCAGCCGTACCGTATGCACGACCACGCGGCGGAGCTCGCGGCTCTCATACGCGTCGTCCATCGCCCGAACAAACTGCGCAACAATCGCCTCGGCTGCCGCGCTACCACCCTCGATCCCTGGGTCGATCTCTACGTGGTACCGCGTCCAAAAACGGACAAAGCGGAAATCCAGCAAATCGGGCAAGAGCCCACCCATCCCGCCCAGGACGGGCAGCAACGAACCGGCACGTGCTAACGCGACCACCTCCGGGAAGCAGGTAGCCAGCGCGACACCGGTGAGGAAATGCGCGATACCTTTCATATCATAGCTCGGCAATTGCAGACGGCACACGGCACGATTAGAAGTTGAGCGTTGGAGATTAGGAGAGGATGTGTTTACAGAACCTGCCCTCATTATAGGTTGTCGGGAAAAAGACGCAATCAGTACCAGGCTCACGGTTGGGATCGCCGCACCCCAGTGCGGCTCTCTTGGGTGCGTCCTTAGTGAGATGACACATCACCCGTCATTCCCGAGCGAGTTAACCCAGCTACCAGCTCTACAGAGCGCTGAAGCGAGGGATCCTGCGCCCCAAGAACGTGCGCTACTGAGGCCTCAGATCACTCACTATCGCGACGTGTTGAGCAGTTGCACCTGACCCGTTTGGGATGACAGATAAGTTCGAAGCCTCGGGCTGACACGTCGGCAGGTCGAATAGCGACGCACCTCACCCGCCACATGGCCCTTGCCGCGACCGGGGTGGATAATTTAGAATATGATCGTATAATCAACTGACATATTACGGATAAAGATGTTGAAAATCAACGAATTCAAGGACGATGAGCAAAGGAAGTGTCTATGACTGAGACTAAGACCATCACCACTGATCGAAAACAGCTGGACTTTGCGGTGCAGGGGATGACGTGCGCTTCGTGCGTCAACCACGTGCAGAAGGCGCTCAGTCGCGTGGATGGCGTTCACGAGGTCAACGTCAATCTCGCCACTGAGCGGGCCTCCCTATGGCTCGACCCCAACGTGCCCACCGGAGATCTGGTGCAAGCAGTGCGGGAAACGGGCTATGAGGTGAGAACCGATACGATGGATCTGGCTATCGGCGGCATGACGTGTGCGGTGTGCGTTGGCCACGTGCAGAAAGCCCTTAGCAGGGTGCCGGGGGTCGTCGAAGCCAACGTGAACCTAGCGACGGAGAAAGCCACCATTACCTTTGTGCCGGGAGTGGCTGGGATGGCCGAGTTCGAGGCCGCTGTCGCGCAGACCGGCTATGAAGTCATCGCGCGCACCGACCTTGCCGCCGACATAGCCGAGGCGGCACGTGATCTTGATGATGAAGCCGAGCGCAAGATGGCAGAGGCCCGGAGGCGGATGTCGATCGCCTGGGTCTTCACAGGTGTGATCTTGGTCTGGATGATCCCCGAGATGTTCTTTGGGATTGCCTGGCCCAACAGCACCGTCTTCAATCTCGGCATGATCGTGCTCGCCCTCCCCGTGCTCTTCTGGATCGGTCGCAGGACCTACAGCAGCGGTGTCCGCGCCGCGCTCCACGGGTACGCCAACATGGATACCTTGATCGCCCTCGGCACCGGCGCGTCGCTCCTGACCGGTCCGGCGTCCTTCTTCGCCCCTATCGCCAACTATGCCGGGGTCTCGGCGATGATCATGGCGTTTCATCTCACCGGGCGTTACATTGAGGAGAGCGCCAAAGGGCGCGCCTCCCAGGCCATCCGCAAGCTGCTGGAGCTGGGCGCCAAAACGGCGCACGTAGAGCGGGATGGTGTTGAGACGGAGATCCCGATTGACGCCGTGCAGGTGGGCGACGTGATGGTCGTGCGCCCAGGTGAGAAGATCCCGACCGACGGTGCGGTCGTCTTCGGCGAGAGTGCCATCGATGAGTCGATGGCTACAGGCGAATCCATGCCCGTGACCAAGCGCAGTGGCGATGAAGTCATCGGGGCAACCGTCAACCAAGAGGGCCTGCTCAAGATTCGGGCGACCCGCATCGGCAAGGACACCTTCCTCGCCCAGGTGGTCAAACTGGTCGAACAGGCTCAAGGCACCAAAGTGCCCATCCAAGCTTTTGCCGATAGCGTGACGGCCGTCTTCGTGCCGATCATTATCGTTATCGCAGTGCTCACTTTCGCGTCACGTCTCCTCTTCCCGGAGGCTACCCAGGCGCTGACCGCCCTAGGGTCCTTCCTGCCCTGGGTCAACCCGAATCTGGGCACCTGGACGTTGGCCATCGTGTCGATGGTCGCGGTATTCGTCATTGCCTGCCCCTGCGCATTGGGGCTGGCCACCCCCACTGCTTTGATGGTGGGCAGTGGTATGGGTGCCGAACACGGCATCCTCATCCGCAATGGCGCAGCCATCCAGACGCTCAGGAACGTCAACCTGGTGATCTTCGACAAGACCGGCACCATCACCAAGGGGAAACCCGACGTCACCGACATACAGATGGTGCCGGGCACCGCGTTCACGGGGCAGGAACTCCTGGCGCTGGCAGCCGGCGTTGAGCGCGGCTCTGAGCACCCTCTGGGGAGGGCGGTTGTGGCCCGGGGCGTGGCCGAGGGCTTGAGTCTCGGCGAACTGACCGGATTCAAGGCCATACGGGGCAAGGGCGTCGTCGCCCAGATCGACGGCACAGAGACACAGATCGGGTCCAGGCGGATGATGGAGGAAGCTGGGATCTCCACAAGCGCTGTGGATGCCATAACAGAGGAACTTGAGAACCAGGGCAAGACCGTGATGCTCATCGCAGCAGACTCGGAACTCCAGGGATTGATCGCTGTCGCCGATACCCTTAAGGAAGATTCGGCGCAGGCCATTGCTGAACTGCAGCGCTTGGGCGTGAAGACAGCTATGATCACCGGCGATAACCAACGCACCGCCAACGCGATCGCCAACAGCGTGAACATCGACCACGTTGTGGCCGAAGTGCTGCCCGACGGCAAAGTCGCGGAGGTCAAGCGGCTCCAGGATCAGTTCGGCATGGTAGCCTTTGTCGGCGACGGCATCAACGATGCCCCGGCACTGACCCAGGCCGACGTCGGTATCGCGATCGGCACGGGGACGGACATCGCCATTGAGGCAAGCGATGTGACCCTCGTGCGCGGCGAGCTGACCGGTGTCGTAGAGGCTATCAACCTCAGTCGGGCGACCTTCCGCAAGATCCAGCAGAATCTCTTCTGGGCCTTCTTCTATAACGTGATTATGGTCCCATTGGCCGTTGCGGGGTGGATGCATCCGGTTTTGGCTGAAGTCGCTATGGCCACCAGTTCCATTACTGTGGTCACCAACGCGAACCTGCTACGCAGGATCGAGATCCGGCCGGAATATGCAAGAGAAAAGTAACCACGCAAAAAGACAGCCAAGACGCCTCAGCCGTAGGGATTTCCTAAAGCATGTTAGGACGAGACTTGGGTTGCTCGCCTCCGGAGGGATAGCGACAGTGCTGACCGATTGCGTCCCGCTGTCAGCCACGCGGGCGCCAAGTCTGCTCGGTCCCCAGCGCGTCAGGGAACACAACGGGCCCTCAACTATGATCGCCGCCGATGGTGGATGCCTGTGTACTGCTTCCATTTTCTCGCTATGACCACCTCCACTCTCTATACCAGCTTTGTAGAAGTGAAAGCCCATTTCCGTCCGAAGCAATACACCACCTCATCTGAAGGTGTGAGCTTCATAATCGGAGATGCCGTATGTCCACTTCGTATCCCATCTATTCCTGACTGTGGACGAAATGCGTGTTGAGAATGCGATCCTTACTGGGCAGATAGCTCCGCCGCAAACTGCAAGCGCATTGCCACATCCCCAAAGCGGATATCCATCTGCTCGCAGGGGAAGTCAGCGACGCAATAGGAACTATCATAATGCTTGAAGTTGTGTAACGGCACACTCTCACCGTTGCGCTGGAATTTGCCTTCCCATCCAAAGCCAAGCACGTCGCCGCGCAAGGTGGAGGCGCGCACAGAAAGATCGTCGAATGTCACGTCCAACGCGAGGACTTTTCCCTGGAATGCGGCGAAGTCACCATCCAGCGCGGCGCGGCCCATCTGACAGAGCCAGACAGTTTTCAACCCGTGGACACGGAGTTCGCGATAGGCAGTGGGACCGGAGGTGAGTAAAGCAAAATTGCTGGAAGCTACAAGCGCCAGATAGCCATCGCCTTTTTGAGCGAAGGCCCATACGCGCCCCTGCGCATCACGCTTGATATCGTAATCATCGAAGGCGTGGACAGGGAAGTAAGCGTGGGTAAAGCCCATCCAGTCATTTTCCGGGAGTTTGTGGACGGCGATGAGCGTATCTCTCCACTGGGCCACGCGTGGCATAACAAAGTTCCCGATCCAGAAGTTGGAGCAGCGAGAGCTGTCTTCGCTGGCACAGGAGGGATGGTTGACAAAGACCGTCGCACCCGGTCCCAGCGTCGCCTGCCAAATGTGCTGCTGGCAACCCTCTTTGCCAGGGCGGTAGTCTTGGGCAGAGCAAAGCATATAGTCCGGTGTTTTGTAGGTCACTTTGTCCACCCCATCATCAGTTTCACGGAAAGGATCGCCGGGAGCGTGGTGTTCACGGTTCCACATTTCTTCGGGCAGATCAGCAGCGATGTGTTGGAGCATCACGGGGAGTTCATAATTCTTCATGCAGGCCATACTCACCGTTCCCAGGATACGTTCATTGAACATGCCCATTCCCCACATCAGGTTGGTGATACCCATTGTGCCTGCCAGATAACCGCCCTTAGTGAGCTGCGCGGAGGTACGCCCGTGTGTTGAACCGAACACCCCTTTGTATGAATTGAGGGCAATAGCAAACAGGATCTTGTCTATCAAGATAGAGGCCATTTCCCACACGGTGCCAGTACCGGCTAAATCGGCGATATGTGAGAGTGCTAGTAAGTCCTCCTCGAAAGAGCAGTCGGAATCCCATTCAGAGAAGCCCTTGGTGCCCCTGTCACGCATCCAGGCGAGTGCCAGGTGCTCACCATGTTCTTGATGCCATTTACCGGTTTGTCCATTGTTGGCGAATATGCGGTCGGGATAGAGTTGCCCGGCCAGAATTTCGCATGCGTGAAAGAGAATCTGGTGGTTCTCCGACCGATAACACATCGTGTCGCTGCCGGGTTCGTCGTACCAGTATCTAAAGTTGAGGATGCAGTGCTCCAGCGGCTGTTTGAGTTCCTGAGGGAATTTCGGGTCGTCACCAAAACGATAGATCATCCCCAGTAAGCCCATCAAATAAGAGTCGCTGCAGTCGCGGCCTTGGCTGATAGCCTCGATGGTGGTCATCAGCGTGTCCATCTCCAGGCGTGACCACCAGCCAATGGCCACTTTAGCGATTTCGGAGAAGATGTCGATCTCAAGCCGCGCGGCATTAAGCAAAGCCTGTTTACGGCGTTCGTCAAAGGTGCCATAGGGAGCCTCGTGGTAGTGGTTATTGCCCAGCCCCCATGTACGTAGTTTATGCGTAATGCGTACATGCTCCCTGTAATATCGTCCAAAGCGCGGCATCAGGACAATGTTCAAAGCGCTGTTCGGGAGTTGATACGCATGTCCCAGATTTACCTCTTTGCCCGCTACACCCATATCGTCGGCCTGGGCGTATATTCTCCCTTCTGGAGTTTGCAGTCGCATTGAGATTTCGGCCTCATCCCCCAAATCTGACGGCCATTTGACTATGATGTCTTCGTCGCGAGTGAAATAGTCTTGCTCGATATAGGCAGCGTCGAAAATAGCTTCCAGCTTATTGCGATACTCGATCGGGGCAATGGTGGTAGGAATTAGAACTGCACACTGCGAACTGCATACTGTGTTTCCTGCAATCTGCATGGCCATTACGTAAGTGCAGTCGAGGATAGCGGTGTTTTCGAAGCGCACCAGGATACGGTTGTACCCTTCGGAAAAGTGTACGGTAGAAGCCACACTATGTGGATGATTGAGATGGTGGTGTTCCTGGCGGTGGATGTGCGCGTCGTTGAGCCAGACATCAGCAGGACCGTTAGTAGTGAGGATGAGGGTGACTTCTGCTTCTGTAGGACTTTCGATTTCGGTATAGGCCCAAGAACGCAAGTAGTGGCAGGTGTGGTGAAAGGTGGATAGGTCGACAAAATGATCGTCGTGGCAGCGTTCGTAACGCCATGCGCCTTCGTAGGGGAATTCAGTATCGACGAGGGTGAATTGCCCGTCAGTGAGAACGCCAGGCTCAACCGGTTGTTGGGTTATGCCGGATGTAGTTTCGTAATGGTGCCGGGCAATACTGAGATGCAGATCTTCATCACCGAAGCATTCAGGGCTATCTACGGAAATTGCCTGTGGACCAGCTACAAGCCAGTTGTGGATGTAACCTTTGAACAAAGGATAAGTGCTATAGGAAGTTTTGGACATAGAAGGACTCTCCTTGTGATGGGGAATGTGTGAAACGTAAAGACTCCTATTTGCAGCAAAACCTTATGTTTGCCCACGGCGCAGTTTACGCTTGGATATGACCGAAAAAGCATACAAACCGCCACCCAGTATCCCTTCTCCGATCAACATAAGTGTACTGAGCGTTCCACCTACACTACCGCCGACTATTAAGGTGACCAGGTTAAATATGAAGAGAATAGACAGTTCAACACCGAATAGCCTGGCAGCTCTGCACCATACAACATCTTTGCTAATACCATCTCGAAAATAACGCTCTATGAGAAAAACGCCGATTAACCCAACCAGACCAGCTATGATGAAGAAAACATCGTCAAAGAATCGCGCTTGCCAACCGCGAACGATGTCATCTTTGACGTAGAGATTGACCATACTGACCAAAAGACTTTGTCGTGCAGCAACCAACATCCATAGGCCTAGTGCGCTACTTAGTGCCCACAATAAGAATACTACAATCTGTGTAAACCACTTATTTTCCCTATTCATTTCTCTACCTTACGCTGTTGAGTTTTCCTTTCCCAAGAATAGGAGTAACCAGCCACCTATTCTGCTCATGCAAGTGACTGCACCGCTGTCTCCTGGAACGAGGGCATGTAGCGGGGAAACAACAAACAGCTCTCTTAGCTTGAGGCGTGAAACGTGAGAAAACATCACGTTTCACGCTTCAAGTTTCAGGCTTCACAACGCAGACACCGCACTTTGTGCCCGGGCTCGATTTCTACCATTGTGGGTACTTGTTGATCACACAGTCCAGGTAGCTTTTGACTGCATCGCGGATGAAAGGGGCAGCCTTTGGGCAATGCATACGGGTCGGGCACCATGCCTGATATGGAAGCCAGACGTCGCCGATCTCGCGTCCCTTGCCCCAAGCGTGGGATGGACTGCAGCAGGGCCTGAGTGTAAGGATGCAACGGGTGGTGGAAGATAGTATCCACAGACCCTTGCTCCACTACTTTTCCCATGTACATCACCACTACGTTTTCGGCCATTTGCGCAATGACGCCTAGATTGTGTGTTATGTACATTATGGCCATCCCCAACTCATACTGCAAACGGCGCAGTAGTTTTAGGATTTGCGCTTCGGTAGTCACGTCCAATGCTGTGGTCGGTTCATCGGCAATGAGCAGACTAGGTCTGCATGAGAGCGCCATAGCGATCATTGCACGCTGCCGCATACCGCCGCTCAGCTCGTAGGAATACATGTCGATGGTACGACTGGGTAGAGGCATGCCTACAAAATCGAGCATCTCGATAGATTGTTCACGCGCATCTTCCTTGGTTACGTCGCTGTGCACAAGCACGGATTCGGATATTTGATTACCGATTGTATGCACAGGGCTTAACGACGTCATTGGCTCCTGGAAAATCATCGCGATCTCAGCGCCACGAATAGCGCGTATTTGATCTCCTTGAGGTTTGAGCGCTGTCAAGTCAAGGATATCCTCCGAATGACCGGTGCCGTTGTTACCACGGGGATGGCGGTGATAGAGAATCTGCCCGCCCATAATTTTGCCCGGTTTGGCTACGATGCGCATCACTGAGCGTGCAGTCACGCTTTTGCCGCAACCACTTTCCCCAACAACGCCCAGCGTCTTACCACGGTAGATGTCAAACTCTGCACCATCCACGGCGCGCACGATGCCTTCGTCCAGGTGAAAGTATGTTTTGAGGTTTTTGATTTCTACAAGTAGGTCGCTATTTTCCACTTGATATTCTCCTAATCGGAAGTTGCCAATCACCAATTCATGAGACGAAAAGCAGACAACCGTTAGCTATCTGG
>CAZEXX010000006.1:0-2979 GCA_964516885.1 uncultured Anaerolineales bacterium
AAGGCCCCAAGGCCTGGGCTGCCACACTACGGCAGCATGAAAGCCTTTGGGCCCGGGAGCGGAAGCTATTTCCGAAGTGGTGGACTCCCCTTCAGCGACCTCATCTGCCTCAGTGGTTCAGCGATTCAGCACCCCCTCCAGCTCTGTCTCCCTGTCCCAAGCGAGGAAGGCAGGGATTCCGCGAACCCTGGGGTTCACGCCGTCTGGACTGACACCGGCCCCAGCGTGTAGTTGGCTATTTTCGAAACAAGCTGAAGTTACCAGGATCCAGGGATCGCGTCTGGTGCACCAGCACAGCGTTCAGCACCTCGATCGCCAGCCGCGATTCCAGCGTGATTCCCGCGCGCACGCCCACACAGGGGTCGTGCCGCCCCTTGCGGAGCACGAAGTCGATCTCCTCCAGGTCCTTGCGGACCGATCGCTGCGGCATCCGGATCGACGAGGTGGGTTTGAACCCCACCCGGCACACCAGCGGCATGCCAGTGGTGATGCCCCCCAACATCCCGCCGTGATGGTTCGATTCGAAGCCATGCGCCCGGATCGGATCGTTGTTCTCACTCCCGCGGCGCCGGACAACGTCGATGCCGGCCCCCACCTCACACGACCGTGCCGCGTTAAGCCCGCCAAGACTCCCCATCAGCCGCAGCTTGAGGCTCCCATAGAGCGGGCTACCGACCAACGACGGGACGTTCACGGCAACGACCTCGACCATCGACCCGAGGGAATCTCCGGTATCACGCGTCTCTTCAACAAGAGCCGCGGCGTCCCTGGCGAACGACGGGTCCAGCGTCGGGATCTCGGCCTCCGCCAACGTCTTGCCGAGCGCTACCAGCTCAGACAGGTCCACCGTCTTGGCCAACGAGGTTCGCTGGATCAGGGCATCGACCTCATCGGAGAGCCGTCTGGAGGATGTCAGTGGGCCAACCTGAAGCACTGATGAAAGGATCACCGTCTGAAAGTGCGCGCGCAGGAAGATCCGGGCGATCGAGCCGCCGATCACATCTGAGATCGTAGCGCGATAGCTGGCGCGTCCGCCGCCACGCGGGTCCGTTGCACCTTTGGATTGATGATACTTGACCAGGTCGGCGTGGCCGGGCCGAGCCTCACCGTGCGGGCCCGTGAACTGCCCATAGTCCCCCGAACGCTTCGACGCGGAAAGCACGACCGCCGAGATTGGCTCCCCTGTTGTGACGCCGCCGGCATAGGTCTGTGTTGCGCACGATTTGCTGCCGGAGCCAACCGCTACACTCGGTCCTGAGGTCAGGACCGCGAGATCGGTATCATACAGGCCGGAAAGCAAGATAACCTGGTCGGCCTCCTGACGCGACGTCCCGTGCCGGCTGCCCCCGGGTCGCCGTCGATCAAGATAGGCCTGAATCTGGTCGCGCGATAAGGACAGCCCAGGAGGACACCCGAAGACGATTGTTGTATAGCCTGGGCCGTGGGATTCACCGGCGCCGGCAACTGCAAAAGCAGGCCCGCCCAAGATCTCCATCATCTCCCCCTCGTGATACCAGCGCCACGCCCACTACAGCCGCAGCGCTGTGGGTTGCGCCCATCTTGAGATAGCTCTCAGCGGGCCACACAGGATTGTGCGGCCCGCTGAGCACATCCTCCCCTTAATCGATCAAGCGCACCAGATGGTAAGACTTCTTACCGCGGCGCAACACGACAAACTTCCCATCGACCGCGTCGGACAGGGTGACAGAGCCCGCCGCATCCTCAACCTTCACGTTGTTTAGGTAGACGCCGCCGTTCTTGACCAGGCGGCGTGCTTCGCCCCTGGATCGCGTCACCTGCAGTTCATCCAGCAAGTCCACGATGCCCACGCCTGCGCCCTCAACCCTCGACCGTGCGACGTCGCTGGACGGAACGTCGGCGAAGATATCCTGGATATCCGCGGAATCAAGCCCCGCCATATCGCCACCGAAGAGCACGGAGGAGGCCTTCAGGGCCTCATCCAGCGCGGTCTCGCCGTGCGTGATCCGGGTCATCGCCTCAGCTAATGCGCGTTGAGCCTCACGTCGCTCCGGACGCTCCGCCGTCTTCTGCGCCAGATCTTCGATCTCATCACGTCCCAGCCAGGTGAAGTACTTCAGATAGTCCACGACCTCGGCATCGCCCTGGTTCAGCCAGAACTGGTAGTAGCGGTAAGGAGACGTCTTCTCAGCATCCAGCCAGATCGTCCCGCGCTCTGTCTTCCCCAGCTTGTTGCCCTCCGCATCGGTCACCAATGGGTAGACCAAGCCGTGGGCGGGGGCGCGCTCACGGCGCTTGCGCCGTATCAACGCCACACCGGAAAGGATGTTGCCCCACTGATCGCTGCCGCCGGACTGCAGCGTACAACCATAGTGGTCGTAGAGCTGCAGGAAATCGTAGGCCTGCAGCAGCTGGTAACTGAACTCAGCGTAAGAGATACCGGATTCCCGGTCAAGCCGCGTCTTCACCGAATCTTTGGCTATCATATAGTTAACGGTGAAATGTTTGCCGACATCCCGGAGGAACTCCATCATCGTGACGGACCGCAGCCAGTCAGCATTGTTAACGATCTGGGCCGTGTTGCCCTTGACCTCGAAGTCCAGGAAACGCGCGAGCTGTTTCTTGATGGCCTCAACGTTGGCCTCCACCTGCTCGATACTGAGCATCTGGCGCTCGCCCTTCTTGCCGCTCGGGTCGCCGATCATCCCCGTGCCGCCACCGGCCAAACCGAGAGGGGTATGTCCGTAGCGCTGAAGACGCGCCAGCCCCATCAGGGCCAGCAGATTGCCGACCTGAAGACTGTCTGAGCTGGGATCGAACCCGATATAGACCGTGACCTTCTCTCTTGCCAGGACCTCGGGAAGCCCCTCCGTGCAGTCATAGACCAGACCGCGCCACTTTAAGTCATCAAATACATTGTCAAAAGCCATGGTGCCTCCCTCTTCCACTCTGTGCCGAATCACTCTGGCGTAAGTCTATTCTACCATCTCGTCAGCAGGC
>CAZEXX010000006.1:3079-36371 GCA_964516885.1 uncultured Anaerolineales bacterium
GCTGCCGCGGCGACTGCTGCCGCAGTTCCAGTGCGGTCAGACATGCGCGCCGCATCTCGACTGTGATCGCCTCAACATCCACAGAGGTATCCAACCACAGTGCCAGCGCCAAAGCACCCTGGCGTGCCAGCATGCCCAAGCCATCGATTACACGCGACCCTGAATCCCGCGCCTGACAGAGGAGTCGTGTCTCCAGTGGATTGTAGACGAGGTCATACACAGTCAAATGGACAGGCATCGGAAGTTCGTCCGGCCACACTGACCCGTTCCCTTTGGGCCACATTCCCACCGTGGTCGCGTTGACCAACAGCGTGGCGCCCTGGGTCTCGGCCTGAAGCCCTTCCGGCGTAAGTGCCCCTGCACGAACCCGAGATGGGCGTCCAACGCCCCGGCGACCGGCGCCCGCTCGCTGAAGATCCGCAACCAACGCCTGCGCACGGCTCACCGTACGATTCAATACGACGATCTCCACCATGCCCGCTGTCAACAACCCATAGGCAACGGCCCGAGCCGCGCCACCAGCCCCGATCACGACACCCTTGCCGCCGCCGGAAGGCTCAAAGCCACCGGCGCGAAGCGAACCGAGGAACCCGTCGACATCCGTGTTGTGGCCTTCCAGGATAACGCCCCCACCGGCGTCGCGCGTCATCACAACAGTGTTGACAGCCCCCACAGCTGACGCCTCAGGCGCGACACGATCCATCAGCGCCATCACCGCCTGTTTGTGCGGCACTGTCACATTCACACCACGGAAGCCCAGGGCAGCTGCCCCGTGGATGGCATCACCGACCCCGCGCGGGTGCACCGGCAGCGGAACGTAGTGCCAATTGAGCCCCATACGGCGCAGCGCGGCATTGTGCATCACCGGTGAAAGGCTGTGCGCGACCGGCCATCCGATCACGCCGACCAGTCGCGTTTGGCCGTCCAACTCAGGACTCTCCGGGATGGCCCCCATCCCCATCTCTCGGTCCCTATCCATACCCTAGATCCCGTGCCTGAGCTCTGCGCCCAAAGAGTTCAGAGTCTCAACAAACCCCGGGAACGAATCAGGTATGCACTCAGCCCCCAACACCGTCGTCTTGCCCTTGGCGACAAGACCGGCGATGGCCAGGGCCATGGCCAGTCTGTGGTCCCCATGGCTGTCCACCTCACCCCCTGTAAGCTGAGTCGGGCCCTTGACCACGAACCCATCCGGCCGCGGCTCGATGCTCGCGCCCATCTTGGACAACTCCACAGCCACCGTCGCAATTCTATCAGTCTCCTTGACCCGCAGTTCCGCTGCGTCCCGCACCACAGTCGTGCCTTCCGCCTGCGTCGCCAGAACGGCCAGAATCGGAAATTCGTCGATCATGCGCACGACCGTACTTCCCTGGATCTCCGACGCCCGGATCTCCGACGCCCGGATGCGGATATCCGCGATGGGTTCACCGCCTTGCTCACGCCGGTTCTCCGGCCTGAGGTCAGCCCCCATCTCGACCAACACATCCAGGAGTCCGGTGCGAGTCTCGTTCACCCCTACCCCAACGATTGTCACCTCCGATCCCGGTAGCACTAGAGCTGCGGCGATCAGGAATGCCGCCGACGAGATATCACCCGGCACCACACGGTTGATTGAACGCAGCCGCCTGATCCTGGCCGGATAGAGCCGGGCGGTGCACATATCATAGGTAAGTGGACTTGGCCCACCGGCCAGACACTCGGCCTGTGCGACAACCATCCGCTCCGTATGATCACGCGCCGGCCCCGGGAGCTGTACCGTCACCGGGCCATCCGCATAGAGCCCGCCCAATAGAATAGAGCTCTTGACCTGAGCGCTGGCCACGGTGAGCATATGTTCAGAGCCGCGCAGCTTGCCCTGCCCGTGAATAACCAGCGGCCCGTGGCCGTCGGTCTCCTCGATCCTGGCCCCCATCGCGGAAAGTGGCTCGGTGATGCGGCGCATAGGTCTGCGCAGAAGCTGCGGATCACCGGTCAACACGCTGTCGAAGGTCTGCCCAGCCAGGATACCGGCCAACAACCGCATCGTGGTCCCCGACCGCCGGCAATCCAGCGGTGCAACAGGCGCCTTGAGACCACGCAGGCCATGCCCATGAACGATCAGCGTGGTTGCGCTACCCGCGGTAGCGTGCTCGATCTCAACGCCGAGCTGGCGCATACAGCCCAGGGTCGCCAGGCAGTCACCCGAGGGCAAAAAGCCCTCTATCCTCCCTGTCCCTTCCGCCAGCGCTCCCAGCATCAGCGCACGGTGCGAGATCGACTTGTCGCCGGGGACCGCGGCGACGCCGTGCAGGACGACGTGATGCGATTCAGATGGGCCACGGACAGTCAACCAGGTCATGGGTAATGCTCCTTCCTCGTGTTGCGGATGTAGACCAACTTCTCCCGCAATAGGTCCTCATCACCCCGGTCGACCAAATCAGCGAGATAGGCGAGTTGCTCTCCGCAGACACGGGCAGCCTTGACGACTTCCTCGCGATTGGTCATCAGGATATCGACCATCATCGTGACATCGCTCCCGGCCACCCGGGAGGTGTCACGGTAGCCACCGGCGAGGATCCGCCAGACCAGCGGATCTGCCGACGTCGTCGCATCGGCTGTGCTGACCAATGAGCACGCCAGAAGGTAGGGCAGATGGCTGATGGTGCCGACGAGATAATCCTGGCGCTCGCCATCGATGACCAGAGGCTGCGCCCCCACTGTCTCCACCAATGCCTTGCCCAGCGCCAGAGCCTCGTCAGATGTGCGCGCCAGCGGCGAGAGGATGAACGTGTGTCCATCGAACAGCTCGCGCTCCGCAGCCTCATAGCCGGAGATCTCCTTGCCACACATCGGATGTCCGCCCAGCGGCTGAACGTGATCCGGCAGCTGCGCCATCGCCGCCAGGATCAAGCCTTTTGTGCTGCCCAGATCCATCAACAACGAACCGGGCTGCATCCACTCCCCGATCTGGCCCACAAGCTGGATGATGGACCGCACTGGCGTCGCCAGCACAACGATATCGGCCTTGCGAACCCCGGCCTCCAAGTCCGCGGTCGCCTGATCGACAAAACGGCGCTCCAACGCGCGCCCCAGCGTATGCGCATCACGGTCCACGCCGATGACCTGTCCGCACCGACCCTGAAGGGCCCCCGCAAGAGAGCCACCCATCAAGCCCAGCCCCACAACGGTCACGGTACACTCAGAAAGAGGTCTCATCTGCGCACCTACAGCGTACGTCCGATGGCCGCTGCGATCAAACGCAGCGAGGACATCAACTCAACAAAACGCGCCGGCTTAAGCGACTGAGCACCATCCGACAGCGCGGTCTCGGGGTTGGGATGGACCTCGATGATCAGGCCGTCCGCCCCAGCCGCCACAGCCGCCATGGCCATCGGCGCGACCAGCTCCCACTTACCGGTTCCGTGGCTCGGGTCCACCACCACCGGCAGATGGCTCAACTGCTTCAACAGCGGGACAGCGCTGAGATCCAGTGTATTCCGCGTGTAGGGTTCGAAGGTCCGGATGCCCCGCTCACAGAGGATCACTTGATTGTTGCCGTGCGACAGGACGTACTCGGCCGACAGCAGCAGTTCCTCAATCGTCGACATCATCCCACGCTTGAGCATCACGGGGCGCTGCGACTCCCCCACCGCGTGAAGCAGCGCGTAGTTCTGCATACTCCGCGCACCGACCTGGAGGATATCGGCATAGGTGGTGACCAACGGCACCTGCTCCGGCGCCATGACCTCCGTGATCACCGGCAATCCCGTCGCCTGGCGGGCCTCAGCCAACAACTTCAGCCCCTCCTGTCCAAGCCCCTGGAAGCTGTAGGGCGAGGTGCGCGGCTTGAAAGCCCCACCGCGGATGACGTGAGCGCCGGCTTCCTTGACCGAGTGGGCCGCTGACATCAGCTGTTCCCGGCTTTCCACGGCACATGGTCCGGCCATCATAATGATCTGTTGGCCACCGATCGACACACCATTGATCGGGAACACAGAATCCTGAGGGTGGAAATCACGGCTCGCCAGCTTAAAGGGGCGCAGCACCGGTACGGCGCGCTCCACCCCCGACATACGCGAGAATCGCTCGCCGTCGATGGGGCGTCCGTTACCGATGATGCCGACGATGGTTCGCTCCTCCCCCTCCGAGAGATGAACCTGACACCCCATTTGCTCTACCCGAGCTACAATGTTGTCAATCTCGCCCCGTGTAGCCCCGTGCTTCATAATGATAATCATCGCCACTCCCTCCTTTTGCATTATTCCCCTTCCGGTGGCAATCTTCCCATCGCACCGGGATGAACCTCCGCCGAGCTATTCCATTGCGTCGTAGCCTCAGGCATCGGCGTCGTAGCCGCAGGATAAGAGCCCAGCAACTTGATGAAAGACGTATGTCGCAGCAGTCCCATCAGCGCGGCCTCAGACGGCAGGTCCTGACAGTGCCCCTCGAAATCCACATAGAACATATACCGCCAGGGCTCATTCTGGCGGGGGCGAGACTCAATCTTGGTCAAGTTGATCCCGCGGTTCGCGAATTCCCCCATAGCTTTGTACAAGGCACCCGGGCTGTGGCGGGTTGTGAAGACAATGGATGTCTTCGACCGCTGTGCACGCGGCGGATCTTCCAGACCCATCAGGAAGAACCGCGTGTAGTTGAAGGGAAAATCCTCAACGCCGCGATCCAAGATCTGCAGCCCGTAAAGCTCGGCAGCCAAACCGCTGGCGATCACCGCCACATCGGGCTCAGGGCTCGTCGCTAGGTCACGGGCGCTGCCCGCTGTATCGAACGTCGCTTCGGGCTTGAATCCATAGCGATCGAGATAGCGCCGGCATTGTGCCAGGGCCTGGGGATGAGAACGCACGCAGAGGATCGCGTCACGCTCCACACCAGGCATAGCCATCAACATGTGGTGCACACGCAGGATCACCTCGGCGTTGATGCGCAGGTCGCGCTGCATCAGAAGCTCGTAGGCGCCCGTTACGGAGCCCGCTACCGCGTTTTCCACCGGCAGCATCGCGTAGTCGGCATTGCCGTCCTCAACCGCAACAAACATCTGCTCAAACGAACGACACGGCAGCACCTCAACACCGGATCCGAAATACTCTCTGACAGCTTCCTCTGAATAGGCCCCGGCCACGCCCTGGAATGCAATCTTGGTCATCTCTTCTCCCCCATCAAGTCTGGTCTGAGTGCCTGAGCTCCCCGAAGATAGACGTGCTGAATCTCACCAGGGGTCTGCTCTGTGTTCCAATGAATCAAGACCCTGATGCAGCGTCTCAGGCTGCCCGCTACCTGCATCTCCTGCATACACAGCAGCGGTGTCTGAGTCCACCCCAGCTCACGAGCCGCCGCCGCCGGATAGGCAGCATCCAGATCCGGCGTTGCCGTGAAGATCGCGCTGGCGACATCCTCAAGCGTGATATGGTTCACCGTGATGATCTCGGTCAGCAGTCCGGAGGTCGCCTCCAGAATCGCCGCGCGTGAATTGTCCGCGACCGTTGTCGCCCCCCTCACACCGAAACACCTCATCCATCCCCTCCTTGGTTGGCACAAAGAAAAAGACGTGGAGCCGATCGGCTCCACGTCTTAGGTTGCTCTTGGGATCTCTTGACCTACATCATCCTTCCAGCAGCGCGAAGCGACCGACCCGGGAGGGTCCGCTAAAATAGAAGTAATAATAGGTGTAGGTCTTGGCAGGATTCAAGTTGCGTTGTTCCATAGAAATAACACCCACCCAATAGTGCTTGCTGCTGTCCTGACTCTAGTGTAGCCGCATCGCCGTCTTTGTCAAGCAGCTTTCACAACGGGCGTGTTTCGGCATAGAGGCGAATGCCCAACAACAGCCCGTCGCTGGACAGTCACCAAGGCCGCATACGCATTCCAGAGCACGCGGCCAACCAGTCGGCTTGCAGTTCAGGCCCTGACGATGGTGAGTATGGCAAACGTCTATGGACCAGAATTGCCATCGGCCTTCAGGTTGCGTGGACTTCCATCTGGCTTCTGCCCCCGGACTGGAACACACCCCTCACAACAAGACCTAGCCGACCACGCGCTGAAGTGCGTCCAGAGCGGAGGTCAGGGCAGTCCCCATCGACTTCAACATAGTCTCGCGGGTCTTCAAAGCTTGCATCACCATCGTCTGATGCATGTCCCACACGGAGCGATCCACCTGGTCATTTGCATCTACGGGCAGACAGATCGTCGTGTCACAGTCGAAGTCGATCTTCGTATAGGCTCGCAGCTGTAGCTGTCGCGCCAACGTCGGGTCAGCCAAGTCCAACTCACCCCCGGCCAATGTGGCGATCTCCGCGCTCGGTGTGGTGAAGGTGCGCACCTCCAGGGTGCTGATATCCTCGACGAAGGTCTCCGCCTTCGCAGCCAGGTCTTTCGCAAACTTCTCAATCGCCAGCCTCAGATCGCTCTCAGCCATCTCATTCTCCTCCCATACAGGATAGTTCACTCGTCAACCCTAGGCGCCGAACCGCGCGCAATCGAGGGGATCTCCCGGTCCCTAACCTAGTGCTTCCTGGTTAGCCTGGACCTGCTCCAACTCTGCCAATACATCACGCACAAACCTGTAGACTGCCGGGAAGAGCAAGAACTGCCCCCCGGGAACCGATGCCTTGACCGACAGCGACAGAGCACCGGACGTGACAATCGAGATCAACCGCAGCCACGCCTGACGTGTTGCCAGTACCAGGCGCACAGAATCCATATGCAGCGCCATATCCAATGGCCCAATGCCATCTTGCCAGGTCACGTTATGGTCACCCGACCAGTCGACGATCGTCAACGCCACGGGCTGCCCGCCAACGCTGGTCTCCACACGCGCATAGTATTGAACCAACCGCCGGAATCGAGCGACCAGGGCCTCACACTGCTCATAGAGATGCAATAGAGAAACCGCCCCTGTATCGTCTGCGTCATAGGCCACAGCAGAGCCCCGCAGCGCCATCACCTCGGCGAGCAACGCGGATTCCGCGTCGGCTATTTGGGCACTGTAGGCCGGCCCCACCTGCAGATCGGATAGCCGCTTCTCGGCTGCTTTGAGATACGCCTGACGGACCCTTGCTGCGGCCAAACGCGCATCAAGCTCAGACTTAGCCTCGCCTCGCGACGCCGGGAGCTCAACCCGCCAGATCAGTCCCGGCTCATCCTCGCCGGCCGGCAAGGATGTCGCAGCAGCGTCTTCTGCTGGGGCAGCAAAGGCAATCGTCTGGGAAGCATTCAGCTCCCAGATCCCCAGAAGATCATCGGCAGGGAACGCTGCCGCCCCCTCCAGCAGGCTTAAGCCTGTGAGCGTGAATCGCGATGCAGTCATCAGGGCCCAATTCTGAGGCTGTCCAGCAACCTGGCGGCCAGATCCGCCATCGTCGCGAGGAAGTTCGCCCGGCTTTCCTGAGCTTCCTCAACCATCGCCTTATGAATCGACCACAGTGCCGAATCCACACCCCGATCACTCTTCTCGGGGACGTAGACCTGAAGGTCGCCGTCGAACGCGACGCGGGTGAGCGCGCGCAAAGTCGCGGACACCTCCTGACGGCTATCCAACGCCTCCGCCACAGCAGCGATGTCCGCGGTCGAGTAAGTCCTGACATCCAACGTCATGATGTCCTCGGCTGCGTTGCCCAGCGACGTGGCCAGCTGATCAGTGAAGGACTTGAGCGAGGTCTTCAGTTTCTCGAATTGGTCCTCCAGCCCATACCCGATGGCAGGATGATCACTCAGCACAACGGGCACCAGGGCTGCAGGCTGGAACACAGATTCGGGCACAGCTTCCACGACCGGAGTCGCCGGGACCTCTTGCCGCACCTTGGTCTCGAGAATCGGCGCCGGCTCTCGCTCAGCGATTGGTAACCGGGCAGCGGGGTCGCCGATCACGATGTAGCTCCGCGCATCGTTGTTAGCCGTCCAGCGATACGCCAACTCATAATCGCTCAAATACGAGGGATTCCACTTCAGTTCCTCGAGGTCGGCGCTGAGATCAGAGCTGAGCTCCGCATAGCGCATATCAAAGCTGCTATCGGTCGCCATCCCGATGGGATCACCATTCATCAAGGTGCGCATCGCCGTGATAAAGGCCTGGTTCTCGCCACGCCCCTGCGGCGAGATGAACGAATAGCCCCATGCGCGCTCCACATGCCCGATCACGGCCAGGGCCCCCTGTTTCAGAAGTTGCTGGGGCAACGCCGCCGTAAAGCTGCGCGGTGCGATCTTCTCACGCACCTTGAAAGCCTGGGACGCAAACTGATCCAGCTGCGGTGTCCCAGCGCCGTAGCAGGCGAAGAAGAACGCCATCATACCGGTGAGATCCGCCGATGTATCGACGTCCTCGGCTGCAAAGTAGTGGTTTCTCAGCACATCGGAGCCGGGACCCGGCCAGTCCTGACACAGCAACGCGCCCTGCTGCTGTAGTTGTGCCCGGTGATTTGGCGGGAACTCGATTCCGTGGCTGGCCGTGAACAGCAGCGCCGGCGTCTGGGCCGAATCACCGCCCAGCAAGCGCTGTAGCTGGTCATGGGTCGCCTGTCCCTCCCCCATAAAGGGAGACAGCACATCCCAATCATGGTCCAGGGCAATATCGAAGTCCGGAGCCGCCACAATTAGATTCTCATACAGGGGCTGCACCAGTATCTGCGCGCTCAACTGGGTCGCTTTGTCGCCGCGGTTGGTGGGCGCGAAGAACGCCACCTGGCGAGGCAAGACGATGTCACCGCTCTCTGCAGCCACGACGCTCCACGCATAATCTTGATAAGCCTCGATATCGCTGCCAAAATCCAAACGACCGACAGCGCGCATGACGTCCAACTGGTATTGGAAGCTGTAGGGGATTTCCTCGGGCGTTCCCACAAGCAGAATGTAGAAAGGCATTTCCCGAGGGTCTGCCAGCCCCGGCCCCACACCTAGACGTTCGAAGAATTGCCCTTTCCGCTCGCCCGAACGGTAGGCACTCCCGCCGTCATAGATGCGGAAAAGATCGCCCGCCCGCTCTCGGCGCATGTCGAAGAGAGGCTGCAGCGCTTCCTTGATCTCTTCCCGAACGTTGGGGTGCATTTCCGCAGGGAAGATCGCCCCCCAGCCGACATTCGCGACATCGGCGGGATCCCCAGCCCCCGGGATCGTGGGCCACGCGGCAGGGTTCTGAACCTTGAAGCGCGATTCACTCAGTCGGGCCTCTTCCAGCCTGACCCGCAGATCTGACTGCGCATCGGTCACAGGTTGGAGTCGATCGTCCACTTGGGCTAGGTCGGCCAGCTTCTTCTGGCGCTCGACAAAATCGCGGTAGTCCTGCGGCAAGGGCGCACCACGGACCAGTCGCGCCAGTTTTTCACTGGACATCGGGGGTTGGCCATATTCACCCGTGATAGCATTGATGCCGTTGAAGACCAGATCTTCCTCGAAGTGTGTTTTCAGATCGTCAGGCATAGCCAGACTCCTTTCGCCTGGGGTCGAAGATTAGCCACCCAACAGGCTTAACAAGCTCATGGAACCCGAAGGTTTCCCGAAGCCGAAGGTTTCCCGAGACCAAAGGTCTCGCCAGATCGAAGGTCTCGCCAGATCAGCTACCCCCCCGCTCCTGAAGCGTGGCGCCACCGAGACGAACAGCAGGGTCACCGATAATAATGTAGCCACGCGCATCGTTGTTTGCGGTCCAGAGCTCAGCCAGCCGATAGATATCCTCAACCGTGGGCGGATCTCGCATATGGTCGTAGAGATGGGCCAACTCGGTCGCGATCGCCGCGTGCCGCATATCGAAGCAGTCCAGGGCAGCACCAACCGGCTGCCCCGACAGCATGCGCTCAATCGCCGCCGCAAAGACCTCGACGTGCTCGCGTTTTCGCCCCACCATCCCCACCGGACGATTCTGCACCTCAGAGAGAAAAGAGAGCCCCCAGCTTCTTTCGACGTGCCCCACCACAGCCAACGCCCCGCGATCCCGCAACGCCAGCATCGCCTTAGGAAGAGCCGCGACAAAAGGCACCTCCGCGATGGTCTGCGACGACGCCCTAAATGCGGAATGGTGGTATTCATCATAGTGAGGCGTGCCGGCGCCGAAGCACGCAAAAGCAAACCAGATCATACCACGTAGGTTGAGGTCATCAGTTACATCACTGGCAGAGAAATAGGCGTCCGACGATACTTCCCCGGCCTCACCTGTCCAATCCTGACATAGGAGGGCCCCCTGATCAGGCCGCTGCCGGTGATCCCCAACCGGAAACTCCATACCGTGCGTCGCCGTGAAGAGCAGTGCCGGCGGCGTCTTCAGACGCAGAATACGCGCCAGATTGGCCTTGGTGGCGTGCGCCGGCGCAACGCTCAACACCTGCCAGGCAGACCCGGCGATCCTGGACCGGATGTGCCGGTACAACGGTGTGATCAGATGCTTGGCCGACAGAGACGTAGCGACATCACCCGGGTTCTCCGTCCCAAAGAGCACCACCTGGGGATGCGCGCGAGTCGGCGCGGCCTCCGACGTCACCACGTTCCGAGCATAGTTGGTATAGGCCGCAATATCTTCACCAAAGTCCAGGCGTCCCACAGCATACTGGACATCCAACTGATACTGAAACTCGAAAGGAATCTCCTCGGGACTTCCCACCAGGAGGAGATAGTAAGGGACACCCGTCTCATCCGGAGCCGCGGGATTAGCAGCATCAGCGTGCCGCGGTGGACGGTGCAGAAAGCCTCTGACCGTGTCCCCGGGCCGGTACCCTTCAGCCCCTGCATAAACCCGGTAGAGCCCCCCAGCCTGCCTGGCCCGCAGCTTCAGCAATGGCGCCAGCGCCACCTCAAGCGCTTTCTGGCGGGCGATCGGCCACGTGGCGGGAAATATGATGCCCCAACCGGCTTCGGAGAGATCACCGGGGTCCACCCAGGGCACAGTTCCCAGCTGACCGGTGACACGGCGCTGCAGTTCATCCAGCCAGTCCCGCAGTGCCGCCTGAATCTCATCCACACCAATCGGCGGTGAATCTCGCCGCAGGGATAGCAACACGCCACGAAGATTCGCCACAACACCGTGCCACGAAGCGTTAGCGCCCAGCGACGACAAAGCAGCCAGACGTTGCCCGAAGTCTCCGGTATCCGAAGCCAGGGCATCAGACGCCGCAGCGTCCCATCCCCGCGACAGTGCGCGAAGTGTACGCACCAATCTGCGCAGCGGACCAACCACCCCATCCGTGCCGGGCAGCATTTGCAGCGACGTCACCGGCAACCGGTCCAGTGAGTTGGTAACTCCCTCAATCCATGCCAGACGCAGCAGGCGGTCTGCATCCCCGGCGACCACACCATCACCCGTCAGATACGTCCGCCGGATCATATGTAACGCTTGATCAAACCGCGATGTGAGATTTCCACGGAGATGATCAGGCAACAGGGCATCGCGGCGGAACAACCATTGGGCCAGGAAAATCCCCTGGCCACCGTTGAGCAACCGCACGATATGAACCACTGTCTCGACCGGCTCATCTGCCAGGCGCGCAGCCAAAGCCTGCACGTCTTCGACAAACGGACTCGCATCGTCGCCGAGGAGGATCGCCAGAATCTTGCGCGCCGCTCTGTTGGGCCAATCAGCGGTCGTGTCGGGGAATTGGGACGGAGAACGGAGCACGTCCTGAACCAGAGAAGCCACAATGTCCAGAACTTTCTGTTCGTTGAGGGTGCGGTCGATGAGCTCACGTTGCAGATCCTGGAGCTGCCGAGTTGCGCTGTAGCGGTCTTTGAGGACGTGGTCAACTAAAGCCTCCGCCGACATCGGCTGGAGTCCGTAGTGCCCCGTCTCTCCGTTGACACCATTGAAGTAGAGCATCTCAGTCACTGCCTGATTCTCGTCGATGATGGCGCGCCCATGCCCCACCAGCGTGCGCGACCTGGCAATCCGAAACAACCACGAGGTAATGGTGATCACGGGCTATGGATCACGACTACAGCCGGCTGTGTCGGCGCACGTCATGGCGCAGCATCGGGTAACAATACCGCGTTCCGCTAGAAGTATAGCATAGCACATGCGTCGGCGCAAACTATGTCTCATGGCGGGTACGCTTCAGAACAGGGGCAGATGTACAACAACAAGAGATGGATCGCCTTGAACCGGCTGCCGGCCCGCTGACGTCCCAGGCGTGTTTCACTTTTGGGGATAGTGACCAGACGTGGTTCTACGCAACTTGACCACGCGGGAACGATCTTGGCCCGTGACCCTTCACCATGCCGACCATCGTCAGGGCCAAGCCCGGCTCCCCTCTCGCTATTGCCTCCAGCGGTTCTCCTCGTACAATCATGCGATGGGTCGCACATTGAGTTGGATGCGACATATCACGATTGGCGCAAGGAGTGGTTTGATGATTGGAGTGAAAGCGGAGGGCCAGAGCTTCCCACTTGGAGCCACCTGTTACCCCGACGGTGTGAACTTCAGCGTGTTCTCCAAGTATGCTGATGCTATCGAGTTGGTGTTGTTTGACCATGCGGATGATCAGGAGCCCAGCCGCGTAATCCCGCTGGACCGCCGGAAGAACCACACCTTCTACTACTGGCACGTCTTTGTGCCGAACGTCGGCCACGGTCAATTGTACGGATACCGTGCGCACGGCACCTACCGCCCCACACGTGGCTTCTATTTTGACGGTGACAAACTCCTTGTGGATCCCTATGCGCGGGCGGTAGCCCCCAGCAGTACCTACAGCCGGGCCGCGGCCAAGGTCTTCGGCGCGAATCTCGGCCAAGGTATCAAGAGCGTCGTCGCCGATCCGGACACCTACGACTGGGAAGGTGACCAGCCGCTTAACGAGCCCTACGCCAGCACGGTCATCTACGAGATGCACGTGCGCGGGCTGACCAAGTCGGCACCGGATGTCGCACCGGACAGGCAGGGCACCTACTTGGGCGTGATCGACAAGATCCCCTACCTCCAGTCGCTGGGGATCACATCGGTGGAGCTGCTGCCCGTGCAACACCACGACACACAGGATAGCCCAGATCACCTGACAAACTACTGGGGATACAGCCCCATCGCGCTTTTCGCCCCGCATCATGGCTATGCCTCCCAGCAGGAAGACCCGCTCTGCGCGATCAATGAGTTCCGCGATATGGTCAAGGCACTGCACCGGGCAGGGATCGAGGTCATCCTGGACGTCGTTTTCAATCACACCGCTGAGGGTGACGAGAACGGGCCGATTCTCTCGTTCAAAGGACTGGGAAACCGGGCCTACTACATCCTCGAGGACAACCGCGCCACCTACGCCAACTACAGCGGCACGGGCAACACCCTAAACGCTAACCACTCTGTCGTGCGCCGGCTTATCATCGATTGTCTGCACTACTGGGTGTCAGAGATGCACGTCGATGGCTTCCGCTTCGACCTCGCGTCAGTGATGGCGCGTGACGAGGACGGCGAACCGATGGCGAACCCGCCGATTCTCTGGCAGATTGAGTCGGACCCCGTTCTGGCTGGGGCCAAAATCATCGCCGAGGCTTGGGATGCCGCAGGGCTGTATCAGGTCGGATCTTTCATCGGTCACCGGTGGGCAGAGTGGAATGGACCGTTCAGAGATGACGTCCGCCGCTTTGTCAGAGGTGACCCGGGCATGATTCAGAACCTGGCTGCTCGCCTCACCGGCAGCCCGGATCTCTACAAACAGCCGGACCGAGAGCCCAACCGCAGCATCAACTTCAACACATCCCACGATGGATTCACACTCAGCGACCTGGTCTCGTACAACCATAAGCACAATCTGGACAACCTGGACGACAACCGCGACGGCGACAACGCCAACTACAGCTGGAACTGCGGCTTGGAGGGACCGACCACAGTCACCGCCATCAAGGCATTGCGGCAGAAACAAGCTCGCAACTTCTTAACCATTCTCTTCATCGCCCAGGGAACGCCGATGATTCTGATGGGAGATGAATGCCTGCGCACGCAACAGGGCAACAACAACGCTTACTGCCAGGACAACCAGATTGGCTGGTTCGACTGGGAGCGCCCCGACCTCTATCCAGGTTTCCTGCGCTTTGTTCGCCGGCTCATCACGTTCACACAAGGCCTTGAGGTCTTCCGCAAGGAGGCATTCTGGCACACTTCGGAGGGGAACTCAGTTCCGCGGCTGATCTGGCACGGCGTAGAGCTCGATCAGCCCGATTGGGCGTACAACTCTCACAGTCTGGCGCTTGAACTGCAAGCACCACACGACGGCGAGCACCTCCACATCATTCTGAACGCCTATTGGCAGCCGCTGACCTTTGAGCTTCCAGCACCGACGCTCGAGGACCATCCGGAATCACGCTGGCATCGCATCATCGATACATCGTTGGCTGCGCCCGACGACATCCACAGCGCCGGAGAAGCACCCGCTATCACATCGAACACCTACGAAGCTGCGGCGAGATCAAGCATCGTGCTGCTGGCCCGGCCCCGTATCCATTAGGTAGCGGCGTGCACGCTACCTTGACCTATAGGCTTGTGGGGTGGGTTCCAGGAAACCTTGTCTAATCGATTTGGTTATGCTATAATCCGCTCAAAAGGAGTGGAGTACAGTAACACTCGAAAGTGGGGCGAGCCCCACTTTTCTTTGTAGATACCCTTGAAACAGAACGGGGAGGCAGATTCTTAATGAAGAGCGAGTTCGCCCTGGCGTTTAACCAGGTCTGTGCTGAGTACAACTTGCCGAAAGAGGTCGTCCTGGATGCGATTCGGGCTGCCTTGGCGACTGCGTACAGACGTGACTGGAAGATTCCTGCAACCCAAAACATAGACGCTGAGATCAGCCTGGAGACCGGGCTGGCGCGTATCTTTATCGACAAAGTCGTCGTAGAGGAAGAAGTTGAGGACCCCCAGATCGAGATCCGACTTGTGGCGGCGCTCAAGCGAAAAGCGGACGTGCAGGTCGACGACATCTTGATGGTAGATGTCACGCCGAGCAACTTCGGCCGTATTGCCGCACAGACGGCCAAACAGGTGATCACACAGCGACTGCGGGAAGCGGAGCGTGAGAGCCAGTTCAACCGCTTCAGCCGGCAGGAAAACGAGATCATCATTGGAACCGTGCAGTCGGTCAACCCAAGAGGGGTGACCCTGCATCTGGAGCGCACGGAAGAGGCGCACATGCCGCGCCGCGAACAGATCCCCGGAGAGCGGTACGTACTGCATCAGAAGATCCGTGTGTACGTTCTGGAGGTGCGCCGCACATCGAGAGGCCCTGAGATCATTGTCAGCCGCAGTCACCCGCTGATGCTGCGCCGACTGCTGGAGATTGAGGTGCCGGAGATCCGCAGCGGTCAGGTGGAGATCAACGCCGTAGCGCGTGAAGCTGGGACGAGGGCGAAGGTTGCCGTCTCCTCACGGCAGGCGGGCATCGACCCCGTCGGAGCCTGTGTGGGTATGCGCGGGATGCGCATCCAGACAATCTCGAACGAGTTGCATGGTGAGCGGATCGATGTTGTGCAGTGGGATGAAGATCCCGAGACATTCATCAGCAATGCGCTCAGCATTCCGAAGATTGTCAATGTGACGCTGGATGAACACCACCCCGGCGGGCGCACCGCATCTGTCGCTGTTCTTGACGAGCATCTATCCCTCGCCATCGGGCGCTCGGGACAGAACGCCCGCCTCGCCGCCAAGTTGACGCAAGGGCGCATTGATATTCAGGGCGCGACAGAGGCAGCCATGTGGGCCCTTGCCCAAGTCAATCAGACACCCGACTTGCTGGATGCGCTGAGGAGCAAAGCAGCGCTGATCCCGCGTCTTGCGGCGATCATGCGCACCCACGAGGCAGACCGCTATCCCTATACCGATGAGGAGCGCAACATCATCGGCACGGTGATCAAGGCAGTCCGCGAAGCAGTCATCGCACGACGGAATGCTGAGCGCCCCGGCTCAGGCCAGGCTAGGGCACGGCAGCTTGCACAGCGCGACGCAGACACCGAGCGTGTGAAGGCGAAACAAGAAGCGCAGGCCCGAGTGCCTCGGGGCGCCTACAAGATGCCGCTGGAGGAACTCGGTCTGTCTAAGAGGGTTTATAATCACCTCATGGCCAGCGGACTGGAAAATATCGGCGAAGTGATGGAGAAACTGGCTGTCGGCGATGAACCGCTGCTTATGATCAACGGGATTGGCGTCAAGGCGCTACGCGAGATCAAAGATGCGGTGGAGACCAGTGGGCTCCAGCTGCTGGACCAGGGCGACACTCAAGATGGACAAGTTGCGGTTGACACCGCTGTAGAGGCTGAGGTCGCTGAACCCACAGCAGAACCAGAAACTGCCGCCGAGGGTGAGGAACCGATCCTCGCCAAGGAGTTGGTAGCAGAAGAGAAGACAGGCGAAGAAGTCGTGGCAGCGACGGACGAGCCGGTCGCCGAAACAGCGCCGGCGGACGATGTTGACAAGCTCGACGAGGACTTCGCGGCGAGTCTAGACGATGTTGTTTTTGCAGACGAAGATGACGAAGAAGACGCCGATATCTCAGAGTCGGGTGAACCTCAGGGCAAGAAACGACGCCGGCGCACGGTCATGTTGGACGATGCGAGCGGTGAAACGTTTGTCGTGCGGAAACACCGCACCGGGTCCGATTCCTGGGGCGAGTATAACGAAGACTACTAGCCTGATTGGCACAGTGTCATGAATCCTTTGGTGGGTCCTGTCGCGATTCCCGGATTTCAATCTGGGCACGAAACATCATGCTGAGACGACTGCAACAACGATAGAAAGCAGTATCTCACAGGCCACTCTGGCCCTGGATGATGGGACGCCGAAGGTATCTTAGGCGTCCCATTTCTTGTGTCTATCATGGCCGGATAGAATCGGATTGTGACTATGGTGAAGAAAAAAGGTCAGCTCAAACAGAGGCATGTCCCATTGAGAACCTGTGTGGCGTGTCGAGAGACAAAGCCGAAACGTGAACTTGTCCGGGTCGTGCTCCTGCCTGACGGGATCATAGGAGTAGATGAAACGGGCAAACAGAACGGTCGGGGCGCTTATCTATGCCGTCAACACAGCTGCTGGCAGACGGCGCTCAAGCAGGGTAGTCTCGAGCGCGCACTGCGCATACAACTAGCGCCCGAGGCGCTTGCAGCGCTGCGAGCGTATGCAGAGTCGCTTCAGGTGTTATGTGAAGAGAACTGACTGGCACCTTGGGTGCACAGCTCATAAGAACGGGGCAAAGGAGAAAGACATATGGCAGAAAACGAGATAACAATCCCTGAGGTCATCACAGTACGGGATCTTGCGGATCTGTTGGGGGAGACCCCCATCAAGCTGATCAAATCCCTGATGAGCAACGGTGTGCTGGCCAGCATCAACCAGACAGTGGATTTTGACACTGCCGCCATCATCGCTTCCGAGTTTGGCTTCGAGGCCAAACAACCCTATGCGGAGCTCGAGCAGGAGGGCGAGACCGAGCTTTCCGCTTGGCAGATCCTGCTGGCGAACGAAAAGCCTGAAGATCTCAAGGACCGCCCTCCCGTTGTCACGATTCTTGGTCACGTCGATCACGGCAAGACGTCCCTGCTGGATGCTATCCGGCACGCTGACGTAGTCGCCGGGGAAAGTGGCGGGATCACCCAACACATCGGTGCCTATCAGATCAAGCACGAGGGCCAGAGGATCACTTTCTTGGATACGCCCGGTCATGAGGCCTTCACAGCGATGCGCGCCCGCGGTGCCAATACGACAGACATCGCCGTCCTGGTTGTGGCAGCCGACGACGGCGTCAAGCCTCAGACCATCGAGGCTGTCAACCACGCGCGTGCCGCGCGCGTGCCGATCATCGTGGCACTCAACAAGATCGACAAGGCCAATGCACGCGTCGAGGCGGTGAAGCAGGAGCTCGTAGAGTTGGGACTCACCCCCGATGAATGGGATGGCAACACCATGGTCATCCCGGTCTCCGCGAAGATGAAACTGGGCCTGGAGGACTTGCTCGAAGCGATCATCCTGGTTGCGGATGAGGTCGGCGTCAAGGCCAATCCCGACCGAGAGGCCGTGGGCACCGTCCTCGAAGGCCGCCTGGACAAGCGGCGTGGCCCATTGGCCACGGTCTTGATCCAGAATGGCACCCTGCGCATCGGTGACGTGTTGGTCGTCGGGCAGACGTGGGGCAAGGTCCGCGCTCTGGAAGACGAGAACAATGTCCGGCATCAGACCGCGCCGCCGGCAACCCCGACTGTCGTCATCGGCCTTCACGACGTGCCGGTGGCCGGCGACTTTCTGGAGACCGTCAAGAACGAGCGCATGGCCCGTGCCATCGCCGAGAAGCGCAGTCAAAAAGCTAGACAACGCCAGCTGGCCCGCACGAGCCGCCCGCTGTCGCTGGATGACTTCTCCTCAGCGATCCGCGAGGGTGAGATCAAGGAACTTAGCATCGTGCTCAAGACCGACGTTCAGGGCTCTATCGAACCGATTGTCAACAGCGTCGAGCAGCTGAGCCATGCGGACGTCAAGATCAACGTGATTCACGCCGCAGCCGGCAATATCAGCGAGTCGGACATGAACCTTGCTCTGGCGTCCAACGCCATCGTTTTGGGCTTCCGTGTCTCTGCCAATGACGCCGCACAGCGGATGGCCGATATGGAAGGTATGAAGATCCAGATCTACGAGATCATCTACCGGTTGGTCGAAGACGTCGAAAAAGCCCTGAAAGGCATGCTTGAGCCCACCTATCAGCCCGTGCTCATCGGTGAAGCCGAGGTCCGCCAGTTGTTCACCATCTCAAGCATCGGCACCATCGCCGGGTGCTTCGTCACGCGCGGTACCGCCCGGCGCAATGCCAAGATCCGCGTGATCCGCAATAAGGAGATCCTACACGACGGCACCATCGAATCTCTGAAGCGATTCACAGAGGATGTCCGTGAGGTACGACAGAACTTCGAGTGCGGCGTGAAAGTCGACGGATACAACGCCCTAGAGGTCGGAGATCGCCTGCAGTTCTATGTTATGGAGCGTGTCGAAGCGGAATAGGCCGCTTTGGAGGGAATCCTATGGGTAAGAAGTACATAAACCGCATCAATCAGCTTATCCGGCGTATGGTTGCGCAATTGCTGATGGAAGAGAGCAACGATCCGCGGCTCACTGAGGTGACCATCACCGGTGTCAGCGTCAACCGGGACACGACGCGTGCCGAGGTCTATTACAGCATCATCGGCACACAGGATGAGATCATGGAAGTTCAGGCAGCGCTGGATGGCGCTGCCGGGTGGCTGAGGGGCAAGATGGCACCCACCCTACGACTGCGCAATCTACCACAACTTGTTTTCGTCTACGATCCATCCATGGCGCACGGTGCACGGATTGATGAAATCCTGCAGCAACTTCATAACAAGGATGCTCAGCCTGATGACCCAGTCGAAAACACCATCGAATACCGCGAAACAGATAGCATCACTGCTGCACAGGAGTGAGCACCCGCTCCTGATCAGCCACCCGAGACCGGACGGCGACACAGTCGGATCAGCGCTGGCCCTGCGCCTGGCACTGATCCAGCTTGGCAAGGAGCCCACGGTGGTCTGTGTGCATCCTCTAGGCAGCCTGACGTATCTCCCCGGAGCTGAGGCATTTGCCACCGACGTGGCAGATGATGCTGACATTGATCTCATCGCCGCCATCGACATGAGTGATCTGAAACGAACCGGTGGCATCTACAGAGAGAGTTGGCGGGGCAGATTACCGCTGGTCGTCATCGATCATCACGAGACTAACAACGCTTTCGGCGATGTCAATTTGGTTCGCCCAGAAGCGGCAGCAACCGCTCTCCCCATCATCGAAGTCATCAACGCCTTGGGCGTGCGGGTGACAGGCGACATAGCTACATGTCTCCTGGCAGCCATCCTTACCGATACACGCGGGCTGCGCACCACGACCACGACGCCCGACGTCCTGCGGACCGTCAGCGAGCTTGTCGAGGCCGGAGGCGACTATCTGGGCGTCATGCAGAAGAGCCTAGACGCCGTACCTTTCGACCAGATGCACGCTTGGGGCACCGCTCTCCAGCGACTGCACCTCGACGGAGAGATTGCCTGGACGACGTTCCCGCTTGCCGAGAAGATCGCGCTGAACATCGAGGATCACGATGACCTGAACCTGGGCAACCTCATCAGCCGGGTTGCGGAGGCTAAAGTCATCGCCACCTTCATCGAGATGCGCGATGGCACCGTCAAAATCAGCTTCCGTGCGCGACCTGGCTATAACGTGGCCACGATCGCGCACGCACTTGGCGGCGGAGGCCACCGGCAGGCAGCCGGATGCAGCGTGGCCGGCCCCCTGCAGAGTGCGGTCGAACGTGCGCTGGCGATGGTGAGAGAGACGCTCAACAGCCATGATTAGTGGTGTGCTTGTCGTCGACAAGCCCTCTGGGATGACATCGCATGATGTCGTCAATGTCGTGCGGCGGTTGGCGCGCACGCGCCGTGTCGGCCACGCCGGCACACTTGACCCGATGGCAACCGGTGTTTTGGTCGTGTTGGTGGGACCGGCCACCCGGCTTTCACGGTTCGCGATGCGCGGCGACAAGCGCTACCACAGTGTCGTGCGGATGGGCGAGACCACCAACACCTATGACGCCGACGGAGAGATCACCGAGCGCAGAACCGTCACCGTGGACCGCGTCGCTATTGAGGACGCGCTCACCGCTCTTGTGGGTCCCATCGAGCAGATCCCGCCGATGTATGCGGCCATCAAAGTCAAGGGGCGCAAGCTCTATGAGCTTGCGCGTCAGGGAAAAGAGATCCAGCGCGAACCTCGTGCTGTCACGATCCACTCCATTGACATTCTTGATTGGCAGCCACCGGATCTGACGCTGGATGTTGCTTGTTCATCTGGAACCTATATTCGGAGCCTGGCCCACGATCTCGGACAGCAACTCGGTTGCGGCGGACATATCCGAGAGCTGCGGCGCCTGGTCAGCGGACCATTCGCAATCGCGCAGGCACGGCCACTGGCAGAGCTCGAGGAGTTGTATGCGGTGGGCAACCTGGCAGAGGCGCTACTGCCCCCCCAGACAACACTCAGTGGGATGCCTGCAGCCATCATGACGCCCGAGCAGGAGCGAGCACTTCGCTATGGGCAACAGATCGACCTACAGGCCAGCAAAGCCGCGGAATCTATCCAAGCCCACGATCAGCAGGGCAACCTGATCGCGGTGCTGACCAGGGCATCGGATACGCAGTACCGACCGACTCTGGTCCTGCCGTCCTCTGACGGGTAGCGTCACCAGCACACGCCGCGAAATGGAGTCGAGCATGCTAGATCCTTACACCAAGAAAACGGTTGATTTCCGCTATGCCGGGACGGCGCTGCGGTTTGCCGTAGCTCAAAGCCTCTTTAGCAGTCACCAGGTCGACATTGGCACACAGCATCTTCTCAGGAGCTTGGTTGACATCGACCTGAGTCATGCTCGGAAGATCCTGGACCTTGGCTGCGGGTACGGTCCGCTGGGACTCGCACTGGCGCAGGTCGCCCCCGAAAGTGAGATTCATCTCGTGGATCGCGATGCGCTGGCCGTGGCATTCGCCCGGCATAACGGCGCCCTCAACAACATCCCCAACGTCAGGGCATACGGCAGCCTGGGCTACGACGACGTGACAGAACGGGACTTTGATGTGGTGGTCTCCAATATCCCCGGCAAGGCCGGAGAGTCCGTGATCCGCGCCCTCCTCCTCAGGGCACAACGCGTTGTCTCGACAAGCGGGCTGATCGCAGTTGTTGTGGTCTCGCCGCTCGAGGAACTGGTCGAAAAGACGCTGTCAGGTCCCGGTATTGAGACGCTCCTGCACCGGACCACGGCGGCACACGCTGTCTTCCACTACCGATTCACAGGTGAACAAGATGCGTCGGACATACCGTTGAGTTGGGATGACGGACTATACGACCGCGCGACCATTACATTTACCCTAGATAAGACCGTACTGCCACTGCGGACGATGCGCGGGCTCGCGGAATTCGACACGCTGAGCTACGCAACCATTCTGGCCTACAAGGCACTTCAGGATCCCATCCTGCACGGTCTTGACGATGATGAGGTCGACAGACTCTGCGTCTTCAACCCTGGGCAGGGCATCCTTCCTGCCCTACTTTGGCGGCGGTTCGCCCCTCAGCGGCTGGATCTGGTGGGGCGAGACCTGCTGGCCCTACGCACGTCCAGACAGAACTTGATCGACAATGGCTGTTCGCAGGATGCCATTGAGCTGCATCACGAGACCTCGTTCGTTCCGGAGAACAGCCATCCGACCCTGGTGGTTGGAAAGCTCAGGCGTGACGAAGGTCCCGATGCGCTGGAACACACGCTGGTCACCGCGGCCACCCGGTTGCAGCGGGGAGATCGGATCCTGGTGGTGGGCGGGTCGACGCCAATCACCCGTCTCATCAAGTCGAAAGACGTGGGGCGGCATCTGCGAACCCTGAAACGCAAGCGGGGCAAAGGCAACAGCACAGCCCTGTTTGTGCGAAAATAGAGACCTATCCAGAGCTAAGGACTATGTGGATCCGAGATGACATCAAGAAACTCGAACTGATCCGACCCAGCGGTGTCACCATTGGAGCCTTCGATGGCGTTCATCTGGGTCACCAAGCCCTGATACGCGGCATGGTGACAGGTGCCCATTCACGGGGGTTACTGCCGCTGGTCATCACGTTTGATCCCTTGCCGGGACAGGTTCTCCAGCCTGACAGTTACCGGCTGCTCTCCGCGCTGGAGGAACGTCTGACGCTCTTTGAATCCCTAGGTGTCGAGGGGCTTGTCGTCCTCCCTTTCAACAGCGCTCTGACGCAGACATCAGCGGGAGACTTCGTCCAGGGTCTTCTGGACCACGCCCAGCTGGGCGGCCTGTGGGTTGGCCCGGACTTCAAACTGGGCCGGGGCCAGGAAGGAAATGTGGATTATCTACGACGCGCCGGTCAGCGCTTCGGCTTTGGCGTGCACGTCTTCGAGGGCACCGTCCGCTGGGAGGACAAGCCGGTGAGCAGCAGCCGCATTCGCAGGGCACTGAGTGAGGGGAACATCCACGAAGCCAACGGTTGTCTTGGGTATCCCTTCCACCTGCGCGGGAAGATCGTGCACGGCTACAAACGCGGGCGCGCCCTGGGCTTCCCGACAGCTAACCTGGGCGTACCAAGCACCCGGTTGCTGCCGGCAAATGGCGTCTATATCAGCCAAGCACATCTGAAGTCCGGCACCTTCGACGCCCTCACCAATGTCGGGACACGCCCGACTTTCGATAATGGCACGCGGACCGTGGAAGCTTACTTGCTGGATTTCTCGGAGGACATCTACGGGGAACCCATGCGGCTGGACTTCCTGGATCGACTGCGGCCCGAGAGGCGGTTCGACTCAGTGGATGATTTGATCCACCAGATGACCGAGGACGAAGTCACTGCGCGTCGCTGGTTGAGGCAACCGGATCAGTCCCCCCGGGCACGTCACCCCGTCTGCCCGAAGGCCCGCTAGCCCTCGACCACGGCAGCAACAACACCGCATCTACCGGTCAGAGAATGCCCCGAGCTCAGTTAGGCGCGCGATCTATGGTTATGCGAGATCTACGATCTCGTGAGATCATAGATCACGCGCCGGCGCCATCCAGACTCAGCAGCGATCTCGCGGGCGGCCTGTGACCGGCTCAATCCCTCAGCCATGCGCGTCGCCAGCGCCTCGCATACGCGTGCCTCGCGCCAACGCTCAGACTCTCCCGAAGCGCCGGCTACCACCAAGGTGAACTCCCCGCGCGGTGGGGTCTCGTCGATCCATGTGATTGCATCGCTGATACGCCCACGCCAGACCTCTTCATACACCTTGGTCAGTTCGCGACACAGCGCAACATCACGGTCCCCCAACGTCTGCAGCATCGCCGCAAGGGTCTGCAGCAAGCGATGAGGGGCTTCATAGAGGACCAACGTCGCCGTAATCCCAACCAAACCCTCAAACAACTGCTCGGGATGTTTACGCGGCGGGAATCCCAAGAACATGAACCGGTCGGTGGGCAGACCGGAGATCACCAATGCAGCGGTGTGTGCCGAAGGGCCGGGTATAGGCACGACCGGATAGCCACATTCGATGGCTTCGCGCACCAGTGGATAGCCCGGGTCAGATATACTGGGCATACCGGCATTGGAGATCAAGGCTACATCACCTTCAGCCAGGGCGTCGAGGATCTCGCGGACCTTGCGGCGCTCATTGGCCTCAAAGAATGATGTCAGCGGGGCTGAGATATCGTAGTGGCGCAGCAGAATACCGGCCTTACGAGTGTCCTCAGCAGCAATCAGCCGCACTTCTTTGAGCACCCGCAAGGCCCGTAACGTGATATCCTCGAGGTTCCCGATGGGGGTGCCTACGATGTAAAGCGTCGGCATTAGTGATTCTTCACAAACACAATCCGCGCCAAGGATCGAGAGCAGTAGCCTTCGAAATCGAGCACAATCTCCCGGGAAACAGGCGGATGACGAGAATCATACTTGGCATGGATCTGGACCCGGAAGACACCCCGGACTTCCTTCGGGGAGTTATCGAAGAACTGCTCCCACCCCGAATCACCATACAGCTGCTTGTCACCTGAGGTGACCACCATGTCGATCCCACCACCCCAGACATGGATCGGGTATCCTACCAGCGCGTTCCCATCGATATCCTCCACCGTGCCGGCTACGCCCATCCAGGCACAACCATAGTAGGGGGTTTCATAGGCAATATCATACGTGAAGGGATACGGAGAGCGCGTGACACGTGGCGTCGGTGTCGCTGTAGGGGCCTTTGTCGGCGGCGGCGTGGTGGGCTCGGGCGTCGACGTGACCGTCGGCGTGAAGCTCGCCGGCGGCGTAGGTGTGACCGTTGGCGTGACCGTCGGCGTCCACGTCGATGCCGGCGAATCTGTGGGGATAGGGGTTGCTGTCGTCGTAGCCACCAAAACCATCTCTGGCTCAGGCGGGAAGGGGTTGAAGGGCAAGTACGGATTGATGGCGATCGAGATTAAGCACGCAAGCGTGATGACCGTCAATCCCAACATCACCAAGCTCAACAGATTGAAGATACCTTCCCGCTGCCCCATGGTCTCCTCCTAGGATTCAGGAACTACAAAGATCTGAATGTCTGCAGAGGACTTTAGACCGTTCAGCCACGCGCGTACGGCCTGATCCCGCAGCAGACGTAGGTTCTCAGGATCAACTTCGCGGTCCGGGACCCGCTCCACAACCTGCACTATGTGGAAACCCAAGTTGCTCGGCACCACGTCGCTCAACTGTCCAGGCTGCAACGCAAGAGCTGCGGCCTCGACTTCCTTGGAGGTCAACACCCCGGCCGGGAAAAAGCCCAAATCGCCGCCGACATCGCGGGTGCTGATATCCTGGGAATACATACGCGCCAATGAAGCGAAGTCACCGCCGGCCTGCAGCTGGCTCAGAATCAGACGGGCTTCTTCCTCGGTAGCCACAACAATGTGACGGGCATGCACATGCTCCGCGCGTGCCAGGACGGATTCTGCGACGCGATTGGCCATCTGAGTGGCCAACATATCACCGCGGAGTCGCTCCCGCATCTCCTCCACCGTCATGTCTTCCTGGACCAACCACGCATCGAACGCCTCATCGCCGATATCAGCGCGCAGCCCGGCAATCGTGGCGTCGACATCAGCATCGGTCACAGCGAGGCCCTCTGCGGTCGCCGCATGCTCAATAAGCATCTGCTCCACCATCAAGTCCAACACCCATTGCCGCCCCTGAGCCAACGCGCTCTGTCCTTCGGGCGTGCTGGGATCCTGCCCCGCCGCAACCATGGAAGCTTCATAGCGCGCGACTTGACGTTCATACTCCTCCAGCAGAATCTGCTGTCCGTTCACCACAGCGGCCAGAGGTTCCGAGGTGCTTGTCGGGGCAGGGACTGGCGTCGCTGTTGATTCGAGCGGAGTGGCCTCAGGTTGCGACGTCGCCGTTGGTAGTGCCTGCGCAGGGGTTGGGGACATCGAATCACAAGCGGTCACCGCGACCAAGAGTGCAAGTAGCGCCAATACCAGCAGCTTTGTGTGTTTCATGAATCTCCTCCCAAGTAGGGTATCTTCCCATCCCATTATAGTATTGGGAACAGTTTACGCAATGCCGACCACCCAAGGCGCGCTCCATCTTCAGAACAAGAAGCAGATAGGAACCCGCACTGCTTGTAGGCCGATAACCGCTTTGGCCTTGTGGTACCCACCATTCAATACAGCCTTGACCCGTACAGCGTTTGTATCTACAATCGCATGGACCTGTGATGCCAAGCACACAAGGTCACCGAGACACTCGATACTTGGTCGCCGGAGCAGCCGCCGCCAGCAGGACTCCGATCAGACACGCGATACTCACGTCAGGAGGCCCAACATCATAGGGCTCACACAACCGCACATTAGGCCGATCGATCCTCGACGCGACATGCCTACTGTCCTGGACCTTATCGAGATCGGATTTCGGGCCGAACTGGATCCACGTGGCTGGAAGATGCTGCGTCAGATGCGTCAGATTGCCCGGTCCAACACACTCAGCCGTGCGGTCTACAGCACTGGTCTTGACGCGGTTGGATTCGTGTGGGTGGAAGATGGCCAAGTCATAGGCAACCTCTCCTTGCGTCACGCCCAACCTCGTAGCCATCGCGGTCGAATGATCGGCAATGTCGTCGTTCACCCCGACTGGCGCGGGCACGGGATCGGGCGAGCCCTGATGGAGCGGGCCATTCAAGCTGCGCAGGAAAAGGACGCGCGGTGGGTAGGGCTCGAGGTCCGCGACAGCAACGTCGTCGCCTGCCAACTCTACGAACACCTCGGCTTCCGACCGGTTGGTAGAACCGAGCATCTGCTGAGACCTGACGGCATAGACTGGCCCCAGCCCCCCCAGCCAGTCCTGGCATGGCGTCGCTCAAGGCCCCAAGATGATACGCAATGGAAGCGCCTCGCTGCCACTATGCACGGTTATGACCAGCGGTTGGTGCTGGAGATCTCAGCACAGCCCTACCAATTCGGCGGACTTCATCACAGCCTCAGCCTGTGGCTGGGTCGCCAGAGAGAACAAGCATTCCTTCACGAGGATGACGCCGGCGCCGTGACCATGGCGATCCATCTCAAGACAGATCGCCGCTTCCGGTTCCACGTCTGGGAGCTGCTCGCAGCCCCTGAACTCACCGACTACGATGCGCAAGAGATCGTGGATCAGTGTCTGGACCGGATGGTGCGTTTCGCGCCTTGGCCGGCCATTGCGATGATCCCAGAGCAGTCGCCACTGGTTCCTCGTCTGACAGCGATCGGATTCGAACGCCACCGCACGTTACAGCAGATGATCCTCGAATTCTAGTTCGTCCTCTTATCGCCGCAGCGGTCGCCCTGGAGATCGAGATCCAGGCTCACAACATCGCCCAATCCGAAGAAACGGTCAGCGAACACAAAACGGACCTCTGCATTCTTGGCAGCCCCGGCATCTACATCGGAATCGCCCACGAAAAGCGCTTGGCACTCGGCCATCCTGTGCTGAGCACAAGCCGCACGCAGCATCCCTGGCCCTGGCTTACGCCACGCAAGATCAGCGGCGATATGCAGGTTGAGCGCCTCCGCGGCCCTGCACATCGCGCTCTTTATCGTCTGGTACTCCTTGGAGGATAGCTCAAGTCTGCCATCGCCAATCGCCACATACCAAGGTTCCGAGATCAACAGAGGTAGTTTTTGGGCGATTCGCGCCAGGCGTGCACCCAACACGGCAGGATCCGGATATTTCCCCTCGCCGGTGGCCAATCGCCAGGCCGGACCGGCCTGGTTTGTCGCCACGGCAAACGAGTCACCCCGCGCCGCAAGCGCCATCAGTCTTGCCGTGACACCCGGTAGCACACCTTCACCATAAGTCTCGACCAGTGTCCCATCCAGGTCAAAGATGTAGAGCATACCCCCTCCACAACCAACAGCGAGCGGTGGTACCTCCCCGCTCGCCGTGACGTCGCGTTCAAGCATCCACGTGTGGTCACTGGCTATCCAAAAGCACAAGGACGCACCTGGATCGAGATGCAGCCTACTCCATCATGCGCTGCCGCAGCACTTCGTAGAGCGCAATTGATCCGGCGATGGCCGCGTTGAGTGAGTTGATGCGGCCACGCATCGGCATGCGCATCAGCCAATCGCAGCGATCCCTAACCAGTCGCCGCAGCCCATCGGACTCACTGCCGACCACAATGCCCAGTGGAACCCTCAAAGAGGCCTCAGTGTAGAGTTGCGCACTGCTCACATCTTCCAGGCCGGCGATCCAGATCTCAGCCGCTTTCAACCGCTCGACCTCCTGCGCTAAGTTGGTGACCTGGGCAATGAGCAGGTGCTCGGCTGCCCCAGACGACGTGTTCACAGTTGCCGGAGTGATTCCGGCGGCCCGGCGGCCCTGGACAATCACACCGTGCACACCCACAGCCTCAGCCGTGCGGATAAGAGTGCCGACGTTGTGAACATCCTGAAGCAAGTCCAACAGCAGCAGCAGTGGTTGTTCCTCGCGCGCCTGTGCCAGGTCAAGCATTTCGTCAACATTGGTGTAAGGATACTGTGAGGTCTCCAGAGCAACGCCCTGATGCTGATCGCTGCCGGCGATCTCGGTCAATTCCTTGCGGGGCACCGTATTGACGCGCACATTGTGGGCATGCGCGAGGGATATGATCTCCTCGGTGATGGCTGTCTGCACGATGCCCTTGGCCATCACCAGTCGGTAAGTCTGCCGCCGTGCAGCTCGCAGCGACTCACACACAGCGTGGCGACCATAGAGCGTCTCTCGCACGTCCTCAGCTGCCCTTCAACCGCCAAGATGTGTCCTGCGGACCATCCTGGATAGTTACACCGATCTCATCCAGCTTGCTACGAATAGCATCCGCCTGGCTCCATTGCCTGGCAGCTATATGATCGGATCGCAGCTCCAGCAGTGTCTCAATCAGCTGCTCAACAAGCTTCCCCTCCCCTGACAGCCCCACCGTTTCAGGCAGGATACCAAGAACATCACCGGCTAGATCGCGGAAAAGCTTATCCATTGTCGACAGTGTGCCCAAGCTGGCTTCACGGTCGGCCGTCAGCGTACGGCCCACTTCTTCGACCAGATCAAAGATCACGGTCAGGGCTCGTGCCGTGTCAAAGTCATGGTCCATAGCATCGCAGAAGTCTTCACGGTAGTCCGGTAGCGATGCAAAACTCGAGAAGGCTGCAGTGCCTGACCCCATCGATGGAAGCGTCTCCTGCATCCGCCACCGGAGGTGCCGCACCGTCTGATGCAAATGATCCACATAACGTTGGGCAGCTTGCAGCTCATCGCGGCGGAAATCTACGGACTCCCGGTAAGGCCTAGACAAAAGGAAGTAGCGGATCGCCTCGGGAGAGTAGAGCTTGAGGGCATCCTTGATGGTCAGGTGATTACCCAGGCTCCGGCTCATCCGCTGACCGGCGACACGCAAATCGCCCACCAGGAGCCAGTACTTGGCAGAAGGCACGCCGTTATGGGCCTGAGATTGGGCAAGCTCGCAATCGTTGTGTGGCACGAGGTCGCCCAGTCCCCCCCCGTGGATGTCGAAGGTCTTGCCCAGATAGCTGTTCGCCATCACCGAACAGGCGACATGCGAACCAGGAGTCCCCTGCCCCCACGGACTCGGCCAGCGCAGAGGGTTCTCAGAATCTACCGACCGCCACAGCACGAAGTCCGCTAGATTGCGCTTATCTTGCCCCCTATCGAGGTCGACGCTGCCCTGCTGCATGCCGGAAGCTTGCTGCGACAACTTGCCGTAATCAGCAAACCGGTCGACAGAGAAATAGACAGAGTCGCCGGCTTCGTAGGCACAGCCAAGGTCGATAAGATCCTCGATCCAGGTAATCATCCGGGGGACGTGACACGAAGCACGCGCGGAGATGTTGGGTCGCAGCACCCCTAGAGCATCCATGTCGTCGTGGAAACTCCAGATATACGTATCAGCCAACTCCATAGGCGTGATGCCCAACCGCCGGGCTCCCGATGCGAGGCGATCTTCCTCCCCATCCGCAATATGGCCGACGTCGGTGAAGCCACGGGCGTAACGCACCTGATATCCCCGCAGCTTGAGATGCCGGGCGACAACATCCATGATCACATATGTCTTCGCATGCCCCAGGTGAGCATGATCATAGACAGTCGGGCCGCACACGTACATGCTGACCCGCTCACGATCAATGGACCGGAATCGCTCAAGCTTTCGAGAGAGGCAATTGTAAACCCTGAGGGCCACGTCAGATCCCTTATGGGTGGCTAGGACTCGGAACCGTTCGGGCGCGCAAAGATCATCCGACCGGCCGCTGTCTGCAGGACTTTGTTTACCGTCAAGTCAATGGTCGCGCCGATATAGGAGATACCATCCTCTACCACGACCATCGTACCGTCATCCAGATACCCGACTCCCTGATTGTATTCCTTCCCCTCCTGGAGCACGTGCAGTGTGAACGTCTCTCCCGGGAGCAATACAGTCTTGACGGCATTGGCCAGCTCATTGACATTCAGAACCCGCACAGACTGAAGTTCAGCCACGCGATTGAGGTTGTAGTCGTTGGTGAGAATGGCCGCATCCATCTCCTTGGCCAGCGCGATCAGTTTATCGTCGACCTCGCGCACGGTCGGCATGTCCTCGTCCACAAGGCGCACCGGCACCGGTGACTCCTCCTGTAGCTGCCGGAGGACCTCCAGGCCACGGCGACCACGATTGCGGCGCAGCGTATCTGCGGAGTCGGCCACATGTTGCAGCTCGTTTAGCACAAAGAGCGGCACCACCAACTCCCCCTGAACAAACCCCGTTCTGCAGATATCGGCAATACGCCCGTCGATGATGACACTGGTATCCAGCAAGATCCCCATCGGCGTGGCTGTGACCTCTTCCTTCCCGGGCTCTGGTCCGGGTTCTTTGGATGAAAACCGATCGCGAAGGCCCTGTAGGAGATCAGGACGCGCGACCATGATGGTCAGACCGGCATAGCCGAAGGCAGCGGCGATGAAGAAAGGCAAGAACTGACCCAACGGTTCGGGGAGGTGAGAGACCGGGTAAGCGGCCATGGCCCCAAAGGCCAGGCCGACAAACAGCCCGGCGGCACCCGCCAGGATCACCGTTGCAGGAACGTTGTCAACCTGATCAATGAAGCGCCGAAAGCGGTTGAACGGCCTGAGTACCAACCGTGGCGTGAATATCCAGCCCAGAACACCACCGGCCAGACCGGCAAACGCCATGATATAAAGGTAGGCTGATCCAGGAATTACAGGAAAATGCTCCAGCTGCGACCCCAGAGCGATGCCGGAAGAACCAAGGACAAGAGCACCGACGATCCGAAAAAGAGTCCTGACTTGCTTAGAATCCATAATAAGTACTCCATGATATAGTCACGGGCAACCTTGGAAGGTCGCCCCTTTATGAAGGTGCGTGCCATCTCAAAAGCAACAGCCCCCTACGCGCCAACGCTTTGATAATCGAAGATCGTATAACGGCGTCTGGTGCGCAAGCGGTCTGCAGCCCAAAACGGAGACAATGTGAGAATAAGACCACAACCTGATTTGTCTGAAATCCTATCACAGTCAGTGAAGATGTCAAAGCTGTTGACTTCGGCGTTTTTTTTCGATATAGTGAGACCAAATCAGACTTGGCTAAGGAGACATACTATGGCCCGTTGCCCGGAATGTGGTCAGAAGCTGACGTTCCGTGAGGGCTTGCAGCGTTGGGATCACATCTACTGCGAGTCCTGTCATGCTGAGCTGGAAGTCCTGAATTCTATGCCGCTGGAGCTGGAAGCCGTCTTCGAATTCGAGGACGAGGAACTCGTTCGCGATCTCAACGATGATCTCGACGATGATGGTGATCTGGTTGAAGATGACATCGACTGGGATGAGAACGAGGATAGCGATGAGGATGAGAATGTGGATGACGACGATGACGACGATGACGACGAACGGTAGGTAAGCACCCCCAAACAGTGAACGGCCATCCATACGCATCCAGCTGAAGGCAGACCATAAGGCCAGGTTCCTCCGTTGAGCTCTTGGCCTCAGAACCGCCAACACCAACAAAGCAGGCCATCGGAAAACCGATGGCCTGCTTCACTACAGCCTTGCTTGGAGACGGTATTACGCGGAGCGTCGGGAAAGCACGAACAGGACAAGTACCGCAATCGCGAGCGCGAGGACGATAAAGCCACTCACGCGGAGCACGACGTTCAGCACATTGGTCACGCCGGAACCGCCGTCGGCGTTCTCGGTTTCGTCATCTGGTGCGATCTCAGTCGCGTCGGGATCAGCCACCCCGTCATCGCGGGAATAAGCCAGCTCGACGTTCAGCACCTGATCCGCCCCCAGCACGAAGTTCCACTGCCCGCCATCAGTGAGCGTGTATCCGGGAGGTGGCGTATGCCGCATGATGTAGTTCCCCGGCTCCAGGTTGTCGAAACACCACGGCTCACTGATGCCATCCGTCGTGTAATTGTCCACCGGACCGCTCTGCGCCAGCATGTTGATCTGTGCATTCGGCAGCAGCATCTCACCCTCTGCGGGCTGCCTGAACATATCACCATTGTCATCATAGAAGGCCAACACACAGACCGCGGCCTTCCCAGCGGCCGGCGAAACGGGCAGACCACCGTTTCCGTCGGCGGGCTGGTCCGCTGCAGGTTCTGCCGGCTGCTCAGCCTCCACCGTCTGCTCAGGTGCTTGTGGCGTAGGCGTCGGCACGATATCACCCGACACCGCGATCACGATATCCTGGCCGATAGAGAGCAGGCTGCTCGAATCCAAGTTGTTCAGATCGTAGATCTGCTGCACATCAATCCCGTAGGCCATCGCAAGCCCGAACAGTGTGTCACCGGAGACCACCTCATGCACGATGGCCCCATCGGGACGCGGAGTCGGCGTGGTCTGCGGTGTGGGTGGAGTTTCTGACGTCGGCGGAGGAGGTTCGGGCGTCGGCGTGGGCGTCTCTGCCGGCGTCAGCAGCGTCAGGGCCATGTTGTCAAAATAGGCATCATTGTGCTTCAGCGACCACTTACCGTAGGCCTTGACAAACATCGTCGCAGCACCAGCACCACCGACCGACGCCTGAACGGGGCCGACCTTGCCGTAGACATCGTAGACGTAGTAGGGAGAACTCCACACGATACTCGCGGAGAAGGGATCGGTACCACCGTTAGGATCGATGCCTACCAGGAAGGAGAACGAATAGGGATCGCCACACGAGAGCGGAGGGTTATCATCGCTACAAGACCAGGCTTGCGCATAGAAGGAAGCCTCGACCAGGGAGCCGGCCGGGATATTCCGGACGACCTGGTAGTATCCAGCGTTCTGCTTGCCGAAGAAAGTGAAGCACATCCCACT
>CAZEXX010000007.1:0-2979 GCA_964516885.1 uncultured Anaerolineales bacterium
CGGCGTCGAGGTCGAGCACAGGAGGGAGGACCTCGTAGTCCACGCGGATCAACGCGAGTGCCTCTTCAGCGATCTCTGGGGTATCAGCTGCCACGGCTGCTACCCGATCGCCGACGTAACGCACCTTGTTGTCGAAGCTGGCGTAATCGAGGGGCCCGGGTATGGGGTAGGATTGCCCAGCAGTGGAGTAGATGACGCGGGGCACGTTCTTGTATGTGAGCACAGCACGGACGCCGGGCAGGGCCTCGGCATCGTGCGTGTCGATATCTCTGATCCGCGCGTGCGCGTGGGGACTGTGCAGGATCCTGCCGTAAAGCATGCCCGGTCGCTCAAAATCGGCGACGAATGCGGCATGTCCCTGTGCCAGTTTCGGGGCATCAACCTTGGGCAGCGGCTGCCCTACGACGGTGAACTTCTGAGATTCCGCAGTCACAAAGACCGCGGGCTGGGTCTTGACCCGCGTTTGGACACCGCCGCTCGCGGCACTCCCCGACTCAAGCGGCCCGATCTCATCAGCAGGTGAGCCTCCAAGCATGGCTTCGCCGCCAGGGGGCAGCAGCGTATCCGGCATCACGAAGAGATCCGCGCCCGCTTCTCCGCCGACCGGTGGGGGTGTGTCACCACGTAAATAGGCCGCCGCGCGGAGAATGGCAGCCACGGGTTTGACATACCCTGTCTCGCGGGAAACAATCCCACTGATAGCGTCGCGGATTTCGGTTTCGGTGGGGTTGGCGGTGTGCGTGAGGAGTGCCAGACCGGCGAGCATCAGGGCCGGGGTATCGTAACCGCTCTGGATGGCGCCGGTTTCGATAAAGGCCATCTGCAGGGGATGGTAAGCGTTTTGACGGTGCCAACCCAAATGACGACCCTCACTCAGTCCTTCCACGGTGACGATCTCCGCGCCGTCGACCTGGGCCGCCAGCAACACGACACTGCTGAACGGGCGCCCGTTGACCAACACGGTACTGTAGCCATCCGAGCCGTCTTCGCTGCCAAACTTCACGCCACGCAGTCCCTCACGCCGCAGAAGACGGAACAGCGTCTCTTGCGGAGCGACATCAAACTGACGCTTCTTACCATTCAAGGTTATTGAGATCAACATAGATCCTCACCTGTCAAGACAACGTGACGTGCTTACCCAATTCTACCGGGATTGGCCTATGTGTCAAAGGGCAGTTTGTGGGAGCGCCGGGTCGTATAGGCTGTCGGCTGCCTTACTATGCTGCTATCTGGCGGTTGGTTGGGTCTCGTCGGCAGGGGGGATGAAGTACAGGGGGAAGTAGTAGCGATAGAGGAGTTCTCGGCGTTCGAGGGTGAAGCTGAAGATGGACGAAGGGATGCCTGGTCCACATAGATTCGAGCCGGTCACTTGCCAATAGTAGGTTGTGTCCGGCGCCAGATCCTGCGGTATGGTAAGCGTAAGGGCTTGGGTGGTGGTCATGTAGACCACCATCGACAACCCAGGATCGGTGGCGACGGCAACGGTATAGTGTGTCGCGCCTGCGGTGGGTGCCCACGCCAGCGGTGCCAGCGAGGAGGTGGTGGTTGTTGTCCCGCTGGCCGGGTTGATCAGGATCACCTGTTCCTCTGGAGCGGCCAGGACGTTCAGTGTAGCGGTTGTCGTCACGGTCTGGGTTTGCGTGGTGCCGGCGATGGCAAGCTGGTAGGTCCCGGTGGCAGTGGTTGTGATCACGCCAACTGTGAGTCGGCTGGTGTAGCCGGCTGTGACCGGATTGGGGGCAAACAGGGCCTCGGCATCACTGGGCGCATCTGTCGCCACGAGCGCGATGTCGTTTGCGAATCCGGTCACCGGCCAGGTCGCCACCGTGAAAACGGCGGTGTCGGGCCGGCATATGGCAAGTTCAGACGGCGTGACCGATAGAGAAAAGGGACTCTCCTGGAGGCAGTTGTAGCAGACCAGCGCGAAGTCCTGATCGGTGGGATCGACATCATCCGGCACGCCGTCGCCGGCCAGATTGGTCGCCGCAACCGTGATCGTGAAGCTGCCGTGAACGCCGGCAGGCAAGAAGACGCTCTCTAGGTTGTTGCGGGGATCGGCACTGCCGCCGGCGATCGAGTGGGCACCGGAGAAGACGTTTCCCAAGTAGGTCTGCCCTTCGACGGTCACGACGAGATCAAGATCATTGACGTAGGCGGCTCCACTGGTTGGGCCCGGCGGATCAGTCCAGGCCAGGGTGATCCGGAGGGGTTTGTCACTCTGGGCGACAAAGCCCTGGATAACGTAGGATCCCCCTGTTGTATGGAGCACGGTCTCTTGGTCGCGCACAATCCGCTGAGTGTCATCGAAGGCGACCCCCAGGTCCACGGCGCCATACCCCTGGTTGTTTGAGGGGAGCGTGTCACCGGAGCCGACGCCGTTGAGATAGCGCGCGCCGTTGACCAGGTAAGCCTTGACCATCGCCGGGCTGGGGGCGGAGGCTGAGACTCGATCCTGGTAGAAGTAGGTCAGCAGCGACGCTGCGCCGGCGACCGCAGGGGTTGCGTGGCTGGTGCCGGAGGAGGCCGCGTAGAGCGTCTGACTGCTGGGATAGTACTTGTCACATACATAATCGCCGGTGTAGTTCACCGTCTGCGACGCAGCGCCCTGTATATGGGTCCCCGGTGCAACCAGCTCGGGCTTCACACGACCATCTGCGGTAGGACCGCGGCTGGAGAACCTGGCGATGTCGTTGGCGTTGTCTGCCGCTGCGGAATTGATTCCGCAGCCATCGGTCCACGTGGGCCGATAGCTTTCGGTCGCGCCGACCGTGATGACGTTCTTGGCGTTGGCCGGCGATCCGGTGGTGGTGGCCCCATCGCCCGAATTTCCGGCGGAGAAGATGACGGTCACCGGCTGCTCGCCCGCGCTGGCAGGATCGGCATCGCGCACCAAGGCGTCATAGGTCTGATCGTCAACCAGATACGAGCCATCGCCATTCGTGTCCCCCCAGGAATTCGAGATGATACGGGCGCCGCCGG
>CAZEXX010000007.1:3079-30126 GCA_964516885.1 uncultured Anaerolineales bacterium
GTCGCCGTCTTCGTAGAAGTCGGCATGTTGTGGTGTCGCATCGCCATCATCGATACCATCATCCGTGATATCGACAATGGGGTAGATCGCCGGGGTCGTGGTGAACCCGACGGTCGCGGTCAACCACGTCAGGTATCCGGTTGTTGCTGGTCGGCTCCCATCAGGGGTCAGGTTCCCGGCCATAATCTGGCCTTGTATCTCGTCCAGGAGGCCCGGCGTGATCAGCGGTTCGACGGTGATCACATCGGGGAGCGCCGCAATCTGTGAGAGGTTGCCCTCCGTTACGCGGACACCCAGATTGGTCAGATGTCTGATGGTCTGGGCCGGTCGCACGACCTCCAAGGCCAGCTCCCGGATCGTGGCGAGAGTCGCCTCTGCGCCGGCATGGTCGTAGATCTGTACGACGATGGGTCTGGACGATGATGCGTCAAGCGACTGCTGAAGTCCAGGGTGCAGTGCATAGGCTGCTTCGTAGCTGCCGGTCCATCGTATCTGCGAACCGCTGGCCAGTGTCTGCACGGCAGCTTCAGTTCCCCAGACCAAGTACGTGTAATCCGGAATGTAGAGGACGACGTCCAATCCCGCGTCCAGTAGTGCGGCATACCAGCTGTCCTCAATAGGGCCTGGGAATTGCACCAACCGCAGCGTCGGAGATCCTGCCGCAGGGTTACGCTGCAACGTCGCCGGCACCTTGGGTGGATTCAGCAGTGGATCGAATGAACCGATTCTTAGTCTGAGAAGTACCGGCGCGGGAACCGGAGCTTCGGAGGGCAGCGTCGGCGTGTGTCGGACGGTCGGCGTCTCGGACGCCGCCGCGCCAAAGCCGTGCCGGCCGAGGGTGCCGGCGGTAGCACTCAGCACGGCGGCTACGCCGATCCCTGTGAGCACCTTTGTCCAGAAGCGCATGCTGTTTCTCCGGTGGTGGTTGGTTTGCGTGTGATGGACGCTCTGGCCCGGCGGGACGCGGCCCGGGTTACCTGGAGGGTGGACCCGCGGCCACGTTGGCTTTCGAACCTAATATCCCCGTTCTGTAGGGCTAACAGACCTCGCGATAGACGCACGTCTACCCATTTCCGGGGTCACGTGTGACTCTCCTTCGTCAGCGAGTCAGGAATCCCGGTGTGTGAAGGCCGGGGCTGCAGAGCACGGCCACAGCGACCGCAAGACATCCCAACCCCGTGCCGGCAATCACCTGTGCCGGTGTGTGCCGGCGGAGCTTGATGCGGGACCATCCGACCACCGGAATCACGAGCAGGGCGGGTGCCGCGCTCAATCCAAGCCCCCAGACAAGAAAGAAGCCCATTTCAGAGATGGAGGCAGCGTGGATGCTGATCTTCCAGCGCAAGGTAACCAAGTAGATCGCCACCCACATAAGCAGTCCTGCGCCCACCATAAACCGCAAGATGGGGGGGGCACCGCCCAGGTTCATCAACAGCCACGTGAGGGCCAATCCAGCGATGGTCACCAGGAGGGACCTCTTCCGCTGCTCGCGGAAATAGACGTCAAGATCTGTGACGTGTCCTTGGCGTACCTGCCAGATCAGAAAGCCCAGGGGCGCTACCAAGGCCAGGAGGATGTAGATTGAAACCCACTGCCAGAGCCCTGACATTGTTAACCGTGCAACGGTGATGGATGATGCCGCGATGCCGGCGGCCGGCGGGCTACCCAGATGCGAAACCCAGTAGGCAACGTGTTCGCCGGCTGTCTCCGGTCGTGGTACAGCAACGGCGCTGAACTCGTGGCCGTTATCGTGCTGATCAAGCTGTTCGTTGATAGTGTTCATTGCCGTAAGTATACCACAGCCAGGTGCAGCTTTCTTGCGCTTTATCTCTTGTTGCGTTAGGATGAAGCGAATAATCAGGTAGTGAGGAGCATATCCAAGATGAACAGATCGGAACGCAAAGTCGTGCTCATCACCGGTGCTCGTAGCGGCATCGGCAGGGCCTGTGCCCATGCCTTGGTGGCGCAGGGTCATCATGTTTTTGGCACGAGTCGTACCCCACCGTCGGAGATCTCCGGCTTCAGATTCTTGCCGATGGATGTCGATGATGTGGATTCTGTCGAGGCCGGTATCCAATGGGTGCTCGAAGAGACTGGGCGGCTTGATGTGGTGGTCAACAACGCGGGCTTTGGCTATGGAGGCAGCGTTGAGGATACCTCGGTAGCGGAAGCTCAGGCTCAGTTTGAGACGAATGTTTTCGGCCCCATGCGTGTTTGCCAGGCGGTGCTTCCGACGATGCGTGAACAGGGCAGCGGCCTTATCGTCAATGTGAGCTCCATTGGGGGTTTGATGGGGTTGCCCTATCAGGGGCTGTACAGCGCCAGCAAGTTCGCTCTGGAAGGTCTCACCGCCTCGCTGCGCATGGAGGTGCAGAACTTTGGCATCAACGTCGTGTTGCTGGAGCCGGGCGACATTCATACACCGTTCACTGCCAATCGACGACACACTGCAGCGTCACAGACCAGCCCGGTCTACCAAGCCAGCTATGCGACGGCTTTGAGTAAGATTGAGTCAGATGAGAGGAATGGTGCCTCTCCAGAGGTCGTGGGGGCGGCGCTAGTACGGATCGTCAATCTGAGTGCGCCGCGTCCCCGCTACTTGGTCGGTCCTTTCTATGAGAAGCTGGCAGTTATTGCCAACCGGCTTCTGCCCGGTCGGTTGTTTGAGAAGCTGTTGATGAGCAACTACGGTCTATGACGATCGCATGCCTTTCGGACTACCCGCGCGGTCTTGAGTATGCTATAATCCGTGGGAAGATCGTGGAAATCCACCTCTGCCGTGCACGATCTCTTGGGAGAGCTTATGGGTAAGAGTGAAGATCCCTTACTCAAAGTCCAAACAAACCTACAGCACGCATTTCGTGACCCGGCACTCTTGGAGCTCGCCCTCACGCACCCTTCGTATGCTCACGAACATCCTGACGAGGGCGGTGAAGAGCATCACAACCAGCGTCTGGAGTTCATGGGAGATGCAGTCTTGGATTTCCTGGTCGCCGTCTGGCTGTATCGTACCTATCCGAACTTCCCCGAAGGGCCATTGACGCGCCTGCGCGCAACTCTGGTTCGCACTACTACGCTGGCGAGCTTGGCTCGTGAACTGGAGCTTGGCTCTGCTCTCCGGCTTGGGCGTGGCGAGGAGGAGAGCGGAGGCAGTGAGCGTGCGGCAAACCTGTGTGATGCTTTGGAATCTACTGTCGGTGCACTCTATCTTGACGGAGGGCTGGGGGTCATCTGGTCCCGGCTGGAGCCGTGGTTTGCCCGTAAGGCCGCGGCGATCCTTGACGCTGAGTCCTATGTTGACGCAAAGTCCCGTTTCCAGGAGTGGGCCCAGGCCGAGCTCGGCAAGACCCCGGCCTATCAGATTGTTGACGAGGTCGGTCCCGATCACGCGAAGACGTTCACCGCCCAGGTTCTGGTCGGCGTGGATGTTGCCGGACAGGGAACCGGCGCGAGCAAACGTATGGCGGAGCAGGCCGCTGCAGGTGTAGCCCTGGTCACCTATACGAACGGCACGCTTAGCTCGTAAGGGGTACGTTGCCTATGATGCGCTTTGATCGTTTCACCGAGCGGGCTCAGGAAGCAGCCCAACGGGCTGTGGAGCTGATGACACGCTATGGCCATAGCCAGGTCGATGTAGAACACCTTCTGCTGTCGCTCATCCAGCAGAAGGAGGGCACGGTCCCCGCCATCCTGAAGGAACTGGGCGCCGAACCGCTTCAGATGAGTGAGGCTCTGGATGCACTGCTGCGTGACAATCCCCGCTCGGGGATCTACGGGGCTCGCGGCAATCAACAGGTCTTTATCACCCCAAGGATGAAACGTATCCTCGACCTGAGCCAAGAGGAAGCCACGGAGCTCAAGGATGAGTATATCTCCACGGAGCATCTGCTGCTCTCCATTGCGGGTGAGCAGAATACCTCGGTCTCGAGGCTGCTGAGCGACAACAACGTCACGCGCGAGCGGGTCCGCGAGGCGATCGTTCGTATGCGCGGGGGGCGACGGGTTACCAGCCCGCAGGCTGAATCGAAGTTCCGTACGTTGGACCGCTTCAGCCGGGATCTCACCCAGGCCGCCCGGGAGCACAAGCTGGACCCGGTGATTGGGCGAGAGCAGGAGATCCGGCGGGTGATCCAGATCTTGGTACGCCGCACCAAGCACAATCCTGTGCTGATCGGCGAACCGGGTGTGGGGAAGACGGCGATTGTAGAAGGGCTTGCGCAGAATATCGCCAACGATGATGTGCCCGAGATCCTCAAGCACAAGAACTTGCTCTTGTTGGACCTGGGTGCCTTGGTGGCCGGGACGCGGTTCCGGGGAGAATTCGAGGAACGCCTGAAGTCGATTCTTGAGGAGCTTCAGCGCTCTCAGGGGGAGAATATCCTCTTCATCGATGAGCTGCACACTGTGGTCGGCGCCGGCAACGCTCAGGGCGCTCTGGATGCCTCCAATATGATCAAGCCGGCTCTGGCCCGCGGTGAGTTGCAGTGCATCGGGGCCACGACGCTGAATGAGTATCGCCAGTATATCGAGAAGGACGGCGCGTTGGAGCGCCGGTTTGCCCCCGTGTTTGTGGAGGAGCCCTCGGTCGAAGACACCATTGAGATGCTACGTGGTCTGCGGGATCGGTATGAGGCGCACCATAAAGTACACATCAGCGATGACGCTTTGGTGTCTGCGGCGCGGCTCTCGCAGCGGTATGTGCCAGATCGTCACCTGCCGGATAAGGCTATTGATCTAATGGATGAGGCTGCTGCCAAGCTGCGGGTGACGCTCTTCACCTTGCCCCCTGATCTGAAGGTCAAGGAGGCAGAGATCAATCGCCTGAGGGTTGAGGAAGAGGCCGCGGGCAGTATGCGCGACTATGAGCGGGCTGCTGAAGCCAAGACGCAGCGCCTGCGGATGGAGCAGGAATTCGCCGAGGAGCGCGAGGCGTGGCTGAATCGCCATCAACTGGATGAGACGGTGGAGGCGGAAGATATTGCCGACGTCGTTTCGGCGTGGACCGGTATACCGGTCTATCAGGTGATGGAGAAAGAGGCCGACAAGCTGTTGCGGATGGAAGAGGCACTCTGCGAGCATATCGTGGGCCAGAGCGAGGCCATCGGTGTGATTGCGGATGCGATCCGGCGCGCCCGTGCAGGGCTCAAGGACCCCCGTCGCCCCATTGGCAGTTTCCTCTTCTTGGGCTCGTCCGGTGTGGGCAAGACCGAGACCGCGAAGGCCCTGGCCGCGTTCTTGTTTGATGATAAGGACGCGCTTCTACGGGTTGATATGAGTGAATACCGAGAGGCCCACTCGGTTTCCCGCCTGTTCGGTGCTCCTCCTGGTTATGTCGGTTATGATCAGGGCGGGCAGCTGACCGAATCTGTGCGCCGTCGACCGTATCAAGTCGTGCTTTTTGATGAGGTCGAGAAGGCCCATCCCGATGTCTGGAATTCGATGCTGCAGATTCTGGACGAAGGACAGCTGACTGACGGGCAGGGACGCACCGTTGATTTCCGGAACGCCGTGGTGATTATGACCTCGAATGTCGGCACCGACTATCTGACCCGCGGCGGCGCGCTGGGGTTTGCGCGCGGTCGCGATCAAGAGGATGAACAGAATCGCCGCCGGACCCTCTCCGCGCTGAAGGAGACCTTCCGCCCAGAATTCATCAATCGTGTCGATGAGATTGTCATCTTCAACAACCTCGGACTTGAGGATGTTGAGTTGATTGTTGATCTTCAAATGTACGAGATCCGCGAGCGACTGCTGGAGCACGGCCTTGATGTCTCGTTGACTGATGAGGTCAAGCACTGGCTGGCCGAGCAGGGGTATGATCCGCAATTTGGTGCGCGCCCTCTCCGCCGGGTGATTCAGCGCTATGTTGAGAGTCCCTTGAGCGTCGAACTCCTGCGTGGCAACTTCACTGACGGCGCGAAGGTGCGGGTTGATCTTGAGGACGATTCGCTGACGTTCGAAGAGGTGCCAGGTCCCGAGGACGTATCGGTGGAGGCCATCGTTGACATTGATGCCTGACTGCAGAACTGATGCTTGTTCGGCATTTCGGGGCGTCTGACACTTGCGGATTTTTGTCAATGGACTATAACTGGTTTTGTAGTGCCCCCCTTGACAGCAACGGGGTATCCGGGTACCGGTTCCATCTCGCTGTGTGAGATCACACCCAAACGAGGTGTGGTGAAAGGAGGTCAGACTCCGCTGGAATCTACGTAGTCGTAGAGCCGTGCTGTCCAACTGCATTGGGCTTCCCTGAATCCGGAGAGCTTTGGTCTGTGTTTGGGGCAAGCTATCGAACCAGCAGCTGATTTCTTAGTTAGGAGGAGGTCGTTAATGTACAAGCGTCTGTCTATGGTGTTGGTGTCTGTATTGCTCGTTAGCTTGGTGTTGAGCGCATGTGGTGGCGGTGCCGCGAGTGACGTCAAGGTCGGTATGGTCACGGATATGGGCGGCATCGATGACAAGTCCTTCAACGCGACGTCCTGGAAGGCCATCGAGATGGCCGAAGAAGAACTTGGCGTTCAGGGTGACTATCTGGAGTCCCAGCAGCAAACGGATTATGCCCCGAATATCACCCAGTTCGTCAACCAGGGCTACGATCTGGTCGTCACGGTGGGTTTCATGCTGGCTGATGACACGGCCAACTTTGCGGTTGAGAACCCCGATGTCAGTTTCGCGATCGTCGACTTCGCCTATGATCCGCCGATCGACAATGTCCGTGGCTTGGTCTTCGCGACTGACGAGGCCGCTTTCCTGGTCGGATATGCTGCAGCTGCGGCGACCGAGACCGGCAAGGTTGCCACCTTCGGTGGTATCAACATTCCCACCGTTACGATCTTCATGGTCGGCTTCGAAAAGGGCGTTGAATACTACAACCAGCAGAACGGCACCAGTGTTGAGGTCCTTGGCTGGAACACAGCGGACAACAACGGCGTCTTCGTCGGCAACTTCGATTCGACCGATGACGGCCGCCGCGTCGCTGAGGAGTTCATAGCTGAGGGCGCCGACCTCATCATGCCCGTTGCCGGCCCTGTGGGTCTGGGCTCGGCGCAGGCTGTGAAGGAGGCAGGCGATGTCTGGTTCATCGGCGTGGACAGCGATTGGACCGTCAGCGCGCCCGATTACAAGGACGTGATCTTCACCAGCGTTCTGAAGAACATGGATATGGCCGTGTTCGACACTGTGAAGATGGTGATCGAGGATGGCTTCGACGGCTTCGGTGGCGACACGTACGTGGGTACGCTGGCGAACGACGGTGTCGGTGTTGGCGTCATCGCCGACGGCACGATCTCCGGGGATGTTGAGAGTGCTATGGATGATATCCGCCAGGGCATCATCGATGGTACGATCAACACCGGTTGGGCTGACTATCTGTCCAGCCTGAACTGATCGCAACCTGCAGAGGAGGGAGCGTGAAGATCCACGCTCCCTCCTCTAGCATATGATGTATGAGGCAAGGAGTAGGAAGTAAGACGTCACGTGGTTGATCTTGCTCCCTACTCCTTGCTTCTTACTTCTTACTTCTTACTTCTTACTTCAAGAAGACTAAGGAGGGACTATGCCCCCAGTTCTGGAGCTAAAAGGCATCACAAAGCGTTTCCCGGGCGTGCTGGCCAACGACCATATTGACCTGTGCCTCGAAGAAGGGCACGTCCTGAGCCTTCTTGGTGAGAATGGTGCCGGCAAGAGCACATTGATGAACATCCTCTATGGTCTCTATGACCAGGATGAAGGTGATATCTACATTCGGGGAGAAAAGGTCGACATTGATGCGCCCAACGACGCTATCCGTCAGGGCATCGGTATGGTGCACCAGCACTTCATGTTAGTGCCGGTCCTAACGGTCACCGAGAACGTCATGTTGGGGATGGAGTCGATGAAGCGTGCCGGTTTCCTGGATCGTGAGACCGCCGCCGGCCGGATTCGCGAGATCTCTGATCGCTACGGTCTCGAAGTGGACCCTGATGCTGTGGTTGAGGATCTCCCTGTCGGTATCCAGCAGCGTGTCGAGATCATCAAGCTCCTGTACCGCAACGCCGACATCCTGATTCTTGACGAGCCGACTGCGGTCCTGACGCCGCAGGAAGTTGACGGGCTTTTTGAGGTCATTCGTTCCCTCGTCGCGCAGGGGAAGTCCGTCGTCTTTATCTCCCATAAGCTGAAAGAGGCACTGGAGATCTCGGATCAGATCGTCGTGTTGCGTCGTGGACGGGTGGTCGGCGCCACAACTCCTGACGAGAGCGATGAGCGTGATCTGGCTGCGATGATGGTCGGCCGCGATGTTATCCTCTCTGTGCCGAAGACACCTCGAGATCCCGAGGATGTCGTTCTCAGCGTACAAAGCCTCTATGTCAGAGGAGACCAGAGGAAGATGGCCGTCAATGGCATCTCGTTTGAGGTGCGGGGCGGCGAGATTCTCGGCGTAGCCGGTGTGCAGGGCAACGGCCAGACGGAGTTGGTTGAGGCCCTCACCGGGCTCAGATCCGTCGAAAATGGCCGCATTGTGATTTCCGGAGAGGATATGGCGAATGCTACGCCCAGAAGGATCACCGAGGCCGGCACTGCACACATCCCCGAAGACAGGCATCGCGATGGCCTGGTCCTGGAGTATCCGGTCGCTGATAACCTGATCTTGAATACTTACTACCTCCCGCCACAGGCGAAGGGGTTGGTGATGCAGGAAATGGCGATAGCCGAACGGGCGGAACGGCTGGTCGCGGAATACGATGTTCGCACGCCCGGCATCTCCACACCGGCGGGGAATCTGTCCGGTGGCAACCAGCAGAAGGTCATTGTGGCACGTGAGTTGAGCCGGTCGGTGCGCCTGCTCATCGCTTCTCAGCCGACCCGCGGGCTGGATGTGGGATCCATCGAGTACATTCATTCTCAATTGATCCGAAAACGAGATGAGGGCGCGGCGGTTCTTGTCGTCTCGGCGGAGTTGGACGAGGTGATGTCGCTGTCCGACCGGATCATAGTTATGTTCGATGGCAAGATCATAGGGACTGTGTCGGCCGATGGTGCGACGAAAGAGGAGTTGGGGTTGTTGATGGCCGGCGTGGAGTCCGCGACGACTGCTGCAATACTCTAGCCGGCAATTCGTAGGTCAACTGCTGGACGAACCGGGACCCGGGAAGCAGAAAAAGGAGTATCTATGAATAGAAAGCAGTCGGAAGACACCAACTCAGTCGCGACCCATACTGAGACAGCGCCGCGTGACAAAGCGCACAAGAGGCGTGATGCGGCCTGGAGAAGCCTCCTGGTGCCACTGCTCGCGATCGTGACAGCCTTCGTCATCGGCGGACTGGTTATCGTTCTTACTGACGAGTCGGTCTATGCGGCCTATCGGGACGGGATTGGGCGAGGCACTGTCCAGGCGTTTTCCGTAATCGGGCGGGCTTACTGGGCGTTCTTTACCGGGGCTTTTGGCAACCCGGCACAGATCGTCGAGGCACTATTCTCCGGTGATGCTAACCAGATCCGGCGCGCTGTCTATCCTATCACTGAGACGCTGCGGATATCGACCCCCTACGTTTTTGCCGGGCTCGCCGTGGCCTTGGGCTTTCAGGGGGGGCTCTTCAATATCGGTGCCGAGGGACAGTATTTCGTCGGTGGCCTGATCACGGTTCTTGTTGGGTACAGCATCACGGGGCTGCCTCAGATCATTCACCTGCCGTTGGCGTTGTTGGCCGGCATGGTCGGCGGTGCTTTGTGGGGCGCAATTCCCGGCTATCTGAAGGCGAAGACCGGTGCTCACGAGGTGATCAACACGATCATGATGAACTACGTCGCCTATCGTCTGGCTGAGTTCCTGCTGGACGTTGGTGGGCCTATGGCCCGCGGTGATGGGCGGCCTGTGAGCCCGGAGATTCAGCCCAGTGCCTTTCTGCCGCAGTTCTTCCCAAATCGCGTCGATGTGCGCGTCAACGCAGGGATATTCCTCGCCCTGGGCGTCGCCTGGGTCGTGTGGTGGTTGCTGTACAAGACGACGTTGGGGTTTGAGATCCGCACGGTCGGCAAGAACCCTGATGCGGCTCGATATGCCGGTATCAGTGTGCCGCGCATTATGGTGATCACGATGGCGCTGAGCGGTGCTTTGGCCGGGCTTTCCGCTTCTACCGACATCTTGGGTGTGCTCCATTTTATGCCCAACGCTTTCTTCTCCGGCTATGGGTTTGATGCGATCGCGCTAGCACTGCTGGGCAACAGTCACCCGGTGGGCGTGGTGTTGGCTTCTCTGCTCTTTGGAGCCATCGGCGCGGGGGCGCGGAATATGCAGGGCATAGCGCACGTGCCTATCGATATCACATCCATCCTGCAGGGCTTGATCATTGTGTTCGTCGCCGCACCGGAGATCATCCGTGTGTTGTACCGGATGCGAGAGCCCAAAGAGAACGAGGAACTGGCGCTTGCCCAAGGTTGAGGCAGTGCCGGCGGGCCGACCACTCATTCAGCAGCGCGAATCTGACGGCAGGCCGGTTCGCGAAGTCAGCAGGAGGAACTCATGACCGTGGCACAAGCAACACGCAGTTCGCAACGTCGAGCAAGGACGATGGGCATCTTCTTCTGTCTGGTGTCGCTCTCTATCTTGCTTCTCTTTATGCCGAGTACACAGACGGGAGAGGTCACCACCTTCGTTTTTGCTGAACGCAACAGTGACGCGTTTTCGATCGCCAACCTGGTGTTTTCCACCCGCGTCGGCCTATACCTGATGGCTCTCGTGGCCATCTTTGCCGGTGGTTGGCAGCTTACAAAAGGGTTCGAGCGCGTGAACGTTGTTCTGGGCCTGGTGACCGGGGCATTTGTGCTGGCGTTCCTGGCTTGGGCCGCGCGTGGCCAGTCGATGAATATGACCGGGATGATCAAGTCGTCGCTTCTGCGGGCCATACCGATCACGCTGGCCGCGCTGAGCGGTGTGATGTGTGAGCGGTGTGGGGTGGTCAATATCGGCATCGAGGGGATGATGCTGGCGGGAGCGTTCCTGGCTGCTCTGTTTGGGAGTATCACAGATAGTGTCTGGCTGGGGCTCCTGGCGGCGATGGTCGGCGGCGGGCTGATGGCTGCGTTGTTGGCTGTTCTGGCCATCCGCTACAAGGTCAACCAGATCATAGCAGGTACGGCGATCAATATCCTGGCAACGGGATTGACAAGCTATCTCAGCTCCCGGTATCTGCAGAAGTACGCGGAGTTGAATAGCCCGGCGACTTTCTCTCCTATGGCGCTTCCCGGGCTATCGAAGATCCCGATCATCGGTCCGGCGCTCTTCAACCACACAGTGGTCGTCTATCTGACGCTGATCCTGGTTGTCGTCATCCAGATCATGCTCTACTACACGCGCTGGGGACTTCGTACGCGGGCTGTCGGCGAACATCCTCGCGCTGCTGACACCTTGGGCGTCAACGTGTTCCTGATGCGCTACACAAATGTGATACTGGGCGGACTGGTTGCCGGACTGGGGGGGGCCTACCTGGTGCTGAGTTCCGTGGCGCGCTTTGATGAGTTGATGACGGCCGGCAAGGGCTTCATCGGTATGGCAGCCATGATTTTCGGCAAATGGAACCCCATCGGCGCCTTTGGTTCGTCGCTCATCTTTGGGTTTGCGGACTCTCTGCAAACGAAGTTGGCGATCCTGGCTGTGCCGATTCCCTCGCAGTTCCTGCTGATGGCACCCTATCTCGTGACGATAATTGCCCTCGCCGGCGTTGTGGGCCGGTCTCGGCCCCCGGCTGCTGACGGTATCCCCTACGAGAAGAACTGAGCTGCGGGCAATTGGGATTCTTGGTGGCTGCCCGGCACCTCACGCGTTGAAGTGCCGGGCAGTTGCATTTAGCTGGATGAGCTGACGGCGGTGTGTATGTGGCCTGATAACTTTGTGAGCCGGATGCAGGGATGGCTTGGGCATGAGGCCGAGGCATTCTTTGCAGCCCTTTCGAAGAGAGATTACGGGATCCGTCTCAACCCGCTGCGCGGCGCGCGTGAGGATCTCAAGGCGAAGCTCCCGTGGGCCACCAGACCGGTGCCCTGGTGTCCGGATGGGCTCTGGCTGGATCCCGCGCGAGCGGATGCCGGCCCCAGCATCGCCGACCAGTCATTGGGTGCGCATCCTTACCACACGGCAGGCGTCTACTACGTTCAGGACCCAAGTGCTATGGCGGCAGCTGTACTGCTGGATCCCCAGCCGGGGGAGTGGGTGCTGGATCTGGCTGCGGCGCCCGGGAGCAAGGCGACGCACATAGCGGCGCGGATGAAGGGGGAGGGTCTCCTGGTCGCCAATGAGGTCTCACGTCGCCGCACCTCTGTGCTGGCCATGAATCTGGAGCGGATGGGGGTGACCAATGCTTTGGTGACCAACGTCTATCCTGACAAGCTGGCCGAGGCCTGGCCCGGCCTCTTTGATGCGATGTTGGTGGATGCACCGTGTTCCGGAGAGGGCACGTTCTCTCGCGATCGTCACGCGCTGGGCGATTGGAGTCTGAGGAGTGTGCAGGCTTACGCGGCCAAGCAGCGGCATATTCTCAATCAGTCAGCTCCGCTTGTGCGTCCCGGTGGACGTATCCTCTACGGCACCTGTACGTTTTCTCCTGAGGAAGATGAGGGCGTCATTGCTGGCTTTCTCGGCGATCACCCTGAGTTCGAACTACTGGATCTCCCGGCTGTGCCGGGTCTGAACCGCGGGCACCCGGAATGGATCGGCGCGCCAGACGATCTGCGGAAAACGGGGCGGTTCTGGCCTCATACGGGCCCTGGTCACGGCCACTTTTATGCTTTGCTGCGGCGTACAGGTGAGCCCCCGCAGGATCTACCTGCCCGCTGGACGGACCAGGAGATACCCGGACGGATCCTTGAACTCTACCGGCGAACCCTGGGGGACGCGCTGACGGTCGATCCGCCCGAGGAGGGATTGATGCTGTCGAAGGACGATCATCTCTACATCACGCCGATGGAGCCGGCGCTGTGGTCGCGAATGCCGGTACTGCGCCCAGGGTGGTGGGTGGCCTCCTTGCGTCACGACAAGGTCCTCCCGGACCATGCGCTGGCCATGACCCTGGCGCCCGACTCCGTGAGGGCTTCCGTGAGTCTGGCGGCTGATGATCAGCGGCTGCAGCGATATCTCGACGGCAGTCTCTGGCCGGATCGTGGGGCCCCCGGCTTTGTGCTGGTGACCGTGGATGGGTTCCCCCTGGGGTGGGCCAAGCGCGGCGGAGGGAAGCTGCGCAGTCGTTATCCGGTGCATCTGCGCCGCCTGCGCGCGCTCTAGGTATCTCTGGTGCCCGGGTGAGCAGTGCCCACCTCGGTGGCTACCGGCGCTTGATGAGTACGGTCAGCGCGGCGAGTGCACCTGGGATCAGGATGACGGCGTCGGGCACGGTCTCTGCTAGCCCCAGGCTCTGCACGGCCCAGTAGGCCAGCCCACTGACCAACACGCCAACCACCAAGCTGATGACGAGGCGCAGCACGCTCTTGACCAGGCCCATGATGGCGGCGAAAGCCACCAGGATAACGGCGCCAACGAGAATTGCGATCCAGTTCATTGATAGTTCCAGTGCTGTAGCTTAGCTGATGGTCAGCCGTTGTCTTCGTCGCCGCCGAGGATCACGCGGCGTTTGCGGCCCGCGCTGACCTGGGGTTCCACAAGTCCCATCTTCTCCATTTGCTCCATCAACCGTGCCGCGCGCGGGTAACTGATGCGCAGGTGCCGCTGTATGCCGGATGTGGAGACTTTCCCGCTGCTCTTGGCGTAGGCGATCGCCTGCTCCAGCAGATCGGCATCCTTTCCCAAACCCTCGATACGCCATTGGTCTGGGCTCTCTGACTCGGCAAGGAGTTCCCACGGTGCCTTTGCCGGGGTCGCGCCGGCTTCCTTCTGCCAGAAGCTGATGACAGCCTCGAGTTCGTCCTCCGAGATGTAGCACCCCTGGATGCGCATAGGCGCGGACGCATCCGGCGGCAGGAAGAGCATATCTCCCTTGCCCAGCAGGGATTCGGCGCCTGGTTTGTCGAGGATGACGCGTGAATCGACGCTGCTCGCCGTGGCAAAGCTGATCCGGGCGGGGAAGTTCGCTTTGATGAGCCCCGTTACCACGTCGGTGCTGGGACGCTGTGTTGCCATAACTAGATGGATACCGGTGGCACGTGCCATCTGCGCGATCCGGGTCAGCGTGCGCTCCGTCTCCTCGCCTTCCGACATCATCATGTCCGCAAGTTCGTCGATAAGGACGACGATGCGGGGCAGCGGTTTCTGCTCTTCGTCGGCAGAGGACTTGCGGCGTGCCAGTTTGGCGTTGTAGTCGTCCAGGTTGCGGGCTACGGATTTGGCAAATAGCTTGTAGCGCTCGTCCATCTCGTGAGCGACCCAGCGCAGCACACGGAGGCCGCTATCGACATCGGTCTCTGCGCTGCCCAGCAGGTGGGGCAGCCCGTTGAGGCGACTCAGTTCAACGATCTTCGGGTCGATGGCGATCAGGCGCAGGTCATCGGGCGAATTGTGCATCACCAGGCTGGCTGCCAGCGCCTTGACGAAAATCGACTTACCGCTGCCTGTTGTGCCTGCCACCAGGAGATGGGGCATGCGTGAGAGGTCGGCGACAATGGGAGCACCGGCCACGTCGAGCCCTACGGCAAAGCAAAGCGGCTTGCCGCACTTGTGGAAGGCATCGCTCTCCAGCACGGCTCGCAGACCGACCAGGCTGGTTGCTGCGTTGGGTACCTCAATGCCCACCACCGCACGTCCGGGGACCGGCGCCTCGACACGCAACGAGCGTGCCGCCAGCGCCAGGGCCAGGTCATCGGAGAGGGACGCGATCTGGCTGACGCGCACTTTGCGCTGGCGCGCGCCGTCGGGTCCGCGGCTGATATAGCCCGGTGAGACCCCAAACTGGGTCACCGTGGGGCCAAGGCGCACTTCTGTTACCTCGGCGGGGACGCCGAACTGCTCCAAGGTCTCTTCAATAACGCGGCTCTTGCGCTCAATCTCCTGGGGATTCATCCCCGCGGTCCGGGTCTCTTTGAGCAGGGTCAGCGGACAGAGGTACGTAGCGGACTTGGATCGGCGGGGCTTCGAGATCCGTTGTGGTTGGTGAATTTTGGGTCTGGACCTTGTCTCTCGGCCACGGCCAACTCTGGGCGCCGGCTCTGATGCCAGTGTCGGAGATCGGCTGCCGGCGGAGCCGGCGACGTAGGTCGAAGTCTGACTCTCGGACTCTTGTGCTTTGCGGCCAGCTTGACGCGCTGTGCGCTGCGAGGCACGCTCCGCCTGCCATGCCTGCCCTACCTCCGATATGCGGTGCCAGGCGATCTGGAGATCTCTGCGCGTGAGATCGAAAGCCAAGGCGATGCCCACGACGACGATCAGGGCCATAAAGATCCCCGTGATCAGCGGGCCGAAATAGTCGCTAAAGAAGAGATAGAGCGCCCATCCGATGACGCCACCCCCTTTGCCGGATTCGACCAGCTTCCAGCTATGCTGGCTGATCAGGGAATAGGTGAGGGTTTGCAGGCCAATCAGGGCCAACTCAAATCCCAGGAAAGGTCGCCAGCGCCAGGCTGTGACACGGTGCACCAGGTGGCGCAGCCAGAGCAGCCCAAGGGCTGTGATCGTGCCCGCGACGGGATACGCTGCCCAGCCGAAGGCGAAGACCAAAGCGCGAATCCAGGCGCCGATGAGTGCCCCGGAGTTGATGCCGGGGATGAGGGTGATGAATGTGACGATGCCGATCCCGATCAGCATAAGCGCCAGTATCTGCTGCCCGGCGGGGCCTGTGAGCCACGCAAGCGCTGCTTGCGCGAGCTTCTGGAGCCAAGAATCGTGGTTCTTGGACTTGGCTGCAGTGGTGCCGCGTTGACGTGCGGTCTTGCTGCGCGGACGGGCCATACGGTGATACTTACGCTGTGGCATGGGGCTTGGTGCTTGACGCTAGGGTAAGTGCGATCCGGTGTTCTGTTGGGGTGATGTCGACGATCCGCACGGCAATCGTCTCGCCGGGCGCGTAGATCGCATGGAGATCCTCGGCACACGAAGCTTCGTGCAACTCTGAGATATGCAGAAGCCCTTCAATGTCCGACATAAGCTCTACGAATACTCCGAATCGTTCCACGCCGGCAATCGAGCCTGTGACCACGTCGCCCGGTCTCAAATGAGACTCCACCGTGGCCCAGGGATTGGGCTTAAGGCGTTTCAGACTTAGCCCAACCCGCTGATTATCCAGATCGATGTTGAGGATCTTGATCTTGACCTTGTCACCGGGTGTGACGAAGTCTTGAGAGCGGCGGACCCGCCCCCACGAGATCTCTGAGATGTGAATCATGCCCTCTATCGGCCCGATATCCACGAAGGCGCCAAAGGGGCGCACGCTAGTGATGGTTCCTTCGCAGGTATTGCCGATACATAGCCAATCGGGCCATTCAGGCTCAGCCATCTCGCACTCAGCGACCTGACGCTCGGAGAGCAGGATCCGGTCTCTCGCCGGCTCAACTTCGATCAGGCAGAGACGCAGGGTCTTGTTGAGGTACTCGACGAAGTACGCTTCGCGTGCATCGGGATCGGCCGGGAATGGATAGGCGATAAGGTGCGAGGCCGGTACAAAGCACTCGATGCCTTTCCAGTGTGCGATGAGCCCGCCACGATTGAAATCATCGATAATCAGCTCTATGGGCGTGTGGCGCCGTTCCAGCTCGCTTGCCTCCTCCCAGACCTCCAGGCGAATCACAGGGGACTCAATCCATTCCCATAGGTTTTGTGATGCGCTGTAGCTTACCGGACCTTCAGCCAGCAGCGCTTGCCAGTAAAGCTCGCATGGGGCGCAATATGGGGGAATATAGTGCTCCATTCAGCCACTCCTTGGACTAACGATATTCATAAACCAGGAGGTGTCCCGGTGGCGTCATGATGAGGCATGGGCATCTTTCTCCATCTCAGCCAGGATGTCAGCCAGATTCTCGATTGCCACACGTTGCTTGCGATAGAGATCGGATTCACTGACGGCCAGGCGCATAGCAACTTGCCGCACCTTCTGGCCCCGAAGGTACTTCATCTCCAGGATATTGTATAACAACCACTCCGGTGCTGTCAACTTGCGCTCACCATCGGGCCTTAACCGTTCAATTGCGTCGGCCAAGACTTCCCGCAAGCCTTTGACAACGTTGTTGTCGTGGTCTTCCGCGGCCTGCCGCACCACCGCCAATCTTAGAAGCGGGTTCTCCGTTAGCCGCGGTCCGCCCCAGTAGTGGGCCAGCGCATCGTGAACCCACTGTGGTAGCTTGGGTGACTGAACCAGCGTGAAGCCGACAGCCGAGTTGCTGTCGTAACGCAGCATCCCCCCCCGCATCTGGATATCCCTTAGTTCAGGAAGCAGTGGCGTAAAGGCAGCGAGGATCACTTGTTGTAGCCGGCGATCCTCCAGCGCAGCAGAGACCTGGCGTAGGAACTCGTCCAAGCGCTGTCTCTGTTCTGTCTCCAAGGGGGGCTTGTTTTCGGGAGCGTTGAGGCCAATCAGTCCCAAGAGGTCGGTCCCACTCTTGCTGCGCAAGGGTATGATCCAGAAGCCGTTCCAGCGCAAGAATAGGTCCTGGTCCTTGGTATGGGTCACTTGCGCAAATGGGAGCTGGGCGATCTCATCTTGTGACATGGATAGGTCACACCAAATGTCCCACCGGAGCTCTCCTTCCTCCAGAATGGCCAGAAAGCCGCCACTGCTGCGCATCAGTTCGCAGACGGCGGCGAGCACGTTTTCCAGGAACTGTTTCACGTCAGCAGTCGTCAACAGGCGTTGGCTCAGTTCCTGAACCCGTGTGACTTCAGCCGCACCATCGCGGTAGAGCATAAGGTCGATGACCGGCTTCGCGAGCTCGATGCCCAACTGCGACAGAATGATGGCAATGGCCAGGGCGACCAAGGAGAGGGTGTACTGTCCCAATCCGAGGACAGGTTCCAAGGTAAGGCCCACACCGAAGGCCACCAGGGCCAAGATGGCAGTGATGGGGCCCCGCAGGAGGTAACGCACCATGCGGTGTTTGATCACGCGGTCCGGCATGAGGGTGTTGATAAAGGCCACACTGTAGGCCACCAGGGCCAGCATAGCGCCGACCGCGATGTTGCCCAAGATCAGGAAGATGTGGAGGAGCCCACTGGACACGCTTGCCGGCCACCCGGCCAGCAGCAAATAGGGAAAGACGCCCATAGCCGGTGCAACAAAACCGATGGAGAGATAGGCCATGCGGCGGCGGGCGGTCCGCGTGTAGCAGCGTTTGCGGGCATAGAGCGTCTCTCTGAGCCCCCATAGGGCCACGATGGCGAAGAGTGCCGCAAAGGGGTAGAAGAGTGGGCCGGGCTGCAGATGGTAGGCCCCGGCTGGGACAACGCCGCTGCGCACCACGAGATCGGTATAGAGCGCCGCTGCAGCAACCAAGATGCTCAGGCTGAAGCTCACCGGACGCAGCCAGGCGGGATATTGATCCCGAAGAACGGACCGGCGGATTGCCCGCACGAACTCCAAGTAGAGGGGGGGCGTGAAGGCGATGCCCAACCACTGCAGCCGCAGGAGCCCCTCGGCGTTGTCCGGTCCAATGAAGTCGGTGAGCAGCAGGTCCGACAGGTAGACCACAACGACACAGCCCAGTAGGCCAATGAATGTCTGGGCTACGCGGCTGCTGCGGTTGTAAGCAAGCAGATAGAGCGCCAGCGCGAGCGCAGTGGCACCCAGACCAGCGGTGAGCACATCGTTCGCGCCGCTAACGAAGTGTAACCAGTCCATAACGTCAGTTACCAGTTCCCAACATCCCACCATCCAATATCCCTCCCTCCCCCGAATCCTATGGGTTCGCCTGCTCCCCTGCTACCGCACCCGCTGGCGAAAGAAGAGGGCTACTTCCTGCCCCGGCCAATAGCTGTCCTGGAACCCGCAGAAAGCGAAACGGTGCTTTTGGGCGAAACTGATTGCCGGGTGAGCCTTGAGCGGGCATACAAAGATGAGTTGGTGGATGTGCTGTCGCAGGCACCACTCCGTGGCACGTGCCAGCATCGTTGAGGCCGTGCCCTTGCGCCGGTGTTCCGGGGTCACGGCGATGTCGGTGATGCGTGCTTGGTAGCAAGCCAGGTCGACATCAAGCCCGAGATAGCCGATGACCTCGCGGTGTTCCAGCGCAACCCAGAATTGGTCGCGACGTTGCCAGCTCTTCAGAAGACTGTCGTTGGAGACGACTGGCTGAATGCGTAGGCTGCGCGGGAGGCGGATCTCTCGGAACGAGATGCGCCACTCTCCTCCGCTGTGAAGTTCATCCATTTGCCAGGCATACTGCGTCTTATACGAGGTGTCGATGCCCAGACAGCCTTCCCAGTCTCCATCACGTACAGCTCGGACAAGCACGATGGCCTCCTTCAGTTATTCTGCTTGAGAGACGATATCTACAGGAACTATGCACGTTGTCGTGTTGCCGTAGATATCGACGACGACAAGTTGGAACCGGTAGGGGCCGCCGGGCGGATAACGTGTGGCGTCCGACACGTCCCACAATCCCAAAGCCCCGTTCTCTACCATAGCATCGTACTGTGCGATGAAGTTCGGCGTCTTAGAGCCGGGGAAGACAACCTCGAACCGGTAGTAGGAGAACGCGTTCACCTGTGCCGTTCCCAATACTTCCACGATAGCTGACAGAGTACCGCCGGCAACAGGAAACGTCAACTGCGCGCCGGGATCCGGACAGTCTGGCTGCAGCTGCTCCGGCGGGACCTGTGTCGACAGCGGTGTCGGCGTGACGGTTGCCAATATCTCGGGTGCTGAGACCACCACCTGTGTGACGGTGCTTGTGGCTGAGAGTGGTGTGTTGGATTGAGTCGCCGCAGGTGTTAGCGTATAAAGCCCGCTGCTGGGCGTGGCTGTAGCGCTCTCAGCCTCCGGCTGGGCCGGCAGCCAATGCAGACTGACTCCAAACACCATCGCGGCAAGGGCCAGGAAGAGCGCTGCAACCAGCCGGGCTCGTGTCACTTGCTGATGATAGACTTCACGCTCCAGCGTGAATTGTGCTTGGTCACGTTTGCGCTTGGCCATGCCAGCCGTGACGAGGTATCCCAAGGATCCAATCAAGCAGATCAATGATATCCAGATGACCTGCCGACTCAGCCAGCCCAGAATGACGGTCATAGACGCCGCAAGACGCCCCGAATGATCGTCTCCAGCCGTGGTACTAGGGCCTTGCCGGCTTCCAGGACTTCCTCATGGTTCGGGGGCGGTGCTCCTTCCTCGCCTATCAGCGTGTTGGTGATGCCGGAGAAGCCCAGAACACGCAGGCCGCTGTGCCGTGCGGTGATGACCTCCGGTACCGTGGACATGCCAACGGCGTCGGCGCCAATTATACGCAAGAAACGTACATCCGCAGGGCTCTCGAAGCTTGGGCCAGCCAGGCAGATATAGACACCTTGCTGGTACACGATCTGTGCCTCTACCGCGACTTCCTTGGCGAGTTGACGCAGCGCGGGATCGTACGCGTTGTTCATGCCTGGGAAGCGTGGCCCAAATTCCGAGAGATTCGGCCCCCGCAGCGGGTTGAGCCCAGCCATCCCGATCAGGTTGATGTGATCCCGGATGATCATGATCTCGCCGGGATGATACGTCATGTTCAATCCCCCTGCAGCGTTCGTCACGATCAGTGTTTTGACGCCCAGTAAGGCCATAACGCGAATCGGTAAGCCTATCTGCGCCATGCTGTAGCCCTCGTAGTAGTGGCCCCGGCCCTGCATGACGATTACGTGTTTATTCTCGAGGGTGCCCAATACCAGATGTCCTCGGTGTCCCTCAACGGTTGAGACCGGGAAGTGCGGTATGGCATTGAAGGGAATCTCGATGGCATCTTCAACGCTTCTCGCCAGCGCGCTGAGCCCTGAGCCCAAGATAAGGCCGACCTCGGGAACCAGATCTGTCTGTTGCCGGACTTTGGCAACTGTCTCATTCAGTTCGTCCAGCGTGAAAAACTCATTCATGTCGACCTCCCTCGTGATCGCCCTCATCCGGACAGGCTTCACTTGCATCATCCGATGCCCCCCATCCGCTACCTGCGAACCGTGCGCGTGGGTGGGCCCGGTTATACACCTCGCGGCGCCGGCGACTGGAGACTTCGGTGTAAATCTGGGTCGTCGTAATACTTGCGTGCCCCAGGAGCTGCTGGACCTCGCGCAACTCGGCGCCGCCCTCCAGCAGATGGGTCGCAAAGGTATGGCGCAGTGTGTGCGGGGTTACCCTGGACGCGATGCCGGCGGCTTCGGCATAGTGTTTGACCAGGAACCAGAGCCCCTGACGTGTTAACGGACTCCCGAGGTTGTTCAGAAAGAGCGTGCGCTCGGCAGGATCTCGTAGCAGGAACGGACGGCCTTCTGCCAGGTACCGCTGCAGCTGATGAATCGCTTCGGCGTAGAGTGGGATCGTGCGCTCTTTGCTGCCCTTGCCGAAACACCGTAGGGTGCCCATCTCAGCGTCCACATCGTTGATGCGAACACGGATAATCTCACTGGCGCGCATCCCGGTCGCGTAGAGGACTTCCAGCAGAGTGCGGTCACGCAATGCCAGCGGCGTCTCCTCCAGCGAAGCGGCCTGGATCAGCCGCTCCACCTGATCCCGCGAAAGAGTTCTTGGCAGCCGCTTCTCGATCTTCGGCTGGCGAAGCCAATCCAGCAGATCGGGCTCCACAACTCCCTCAGCATAGAGGAATCTAAGAAATGCACGGGTTGCGGCCACCTTGCGGGCCACAGTCGATGTCTTGTATCCCATGTCTTGAAGCGAGACGACGAAGTCATCCAACTCCTCAGGATCGAGTTTGTCAAGACTAGCTGCGCCGGTGTCTTCAACGAAGGTCCTGAACTGCGCGAGATCTCGCTTGTATGCTGCCAGCGTGTTGGGTGAATATCCCCGTTCAGACTTCATATAGCGAAGAAACAGTTGTAGGTAAGTATCCATATGAGAAAATGGTCACCAAGATTATACATTAGGTGCGCGCTAGAGCTAGTTTCCTGCACGGTCGATGGGCGCCACGGATGTCCGATAGCTACCTGCGGGCGTGCCAACGTTGGTCTCTCGCTGAGGTCGTGCTAGTTGCCAGATCTCGCGGGCGATTTGCTCGGTGGCAAAAGGACGAGCCAGGGCCTGTGACTTCTTGGCCATCACCGCACGCTTTTCCGGATCGTTCAGCAATTGCAGCACAGCGCGTGCTGCAATCCGGGGTAACGGCGCCCAGATGCCGGCACCGTTGCCGACAACGTGGTCGACGTTTCCCTCTTCTTGTCCGGGAAGTGCGGCGTAAAGCACGAGGGGGAGGCCTGCCAGGAAAGCTTCTGCGAGCGAGTTGGGGCCGGCCTTAGTGACCAGAATGTCCGCCGCGCGCATCCAGACCTCCATATTGCCGACGAATCCCTCGATCTGAATAGGAATTGGGTGATCGCTATGTGCGAGTTCCTGATAGAGGGATCGGTTGTGGCCGGTGATCACTACGATGTGGGCCTCGGGGCGCCGGCGTGCAAGCAATCGTACCACCTGTCCCAAGGGCCCCAGACCCTCGCCGCCGCCGACGATAAGGACCATAGGTCGGTCCTGGGGTAGGTTCAACTGCGCGCGCGCCCGGCTCTTTGATAGGTCCATCGAGGTTATGAACCGGCGTCGCGTGGGCATGCCGGTGACGCGGATGCGGCTTTCTGTGATACTCCAGCGCATTGCTCTGGCTTTGGCCGCTTGTGTTGGTACCAGATAGGTGTCCGCACCGGACACAAACCACCCGGCGTGAACGGTGACAAGATCCACGGCTACAACCCCCAACGGGATCTCCCACCCCATACAACGCAGTCCAAGAGAGAGTGCGTAGTTGGGGATCGGGTGGAAGGAGACAATCGCATCGGCTGGATGTTGGCGCAGCAGGTCACAGAGTGGATTGCGAGCATAGGGCCACACTAGCTTCGACATTGTTTTAACCAGATGGACACCGTCGGACAGGTGGAAGCCTACACCCCAAGGTATACCGTTAAGGCCGACGCAGACCGGATACCAGGCCGGGAAACGATCAAACGGCCAGCGCTCCATTTCCGTAAAGATGTCCACCATCTCTACAGCTGCGGCGGAACCATAGAGACGCTCCATCTCGTCCTTGACGGCTTGTGAGGACGCTCTATGGCCGCCACCAGTATCCGAAAAGAGAAAGAGAAATCGCTTGGGTTTGGGAGCGGTGTTAGCCCTCAATCTCAATCGATGATCCCATGTCATGCAGCTGTCCCCCTTACGGTCATTGTGGCACCATCGTCGTCTGGTTCCGGGTTGCGTCACGACCTGGTTTCCAGGCCGGATATTGTCAGATCCAGATGATCCTAGTCGGTCTCGGACGGTACCTCACCGCGCTGTACAAAGCGCCGAATCTTACCCTCAAACCGGCGTCGGGGCACCAAAACATAGCGCCGGCAGGTTGTACATTCGATGCCGACATCCAGTCCAACACGCAGGATTCGCCATGTTCTGCCCCCGCACGGATGTGTCTTGCGGAGCTCTACGATGTCGCCCATACGAAGATCCAAAGGCCCAGCCATAGTCGCTTCTACCTCTGTTGCTAGGGAGTCGATCCTGTCTGGTCGCGTCGCCCTAACTTCGCCACCAGAACGCCAGCGCCAACAGTCCCAGCTCGGCGGCAGCGACCGCGGCAATGCCGAGGTGAGCCCCGTCGCTGAGTTCCTGGAGTTCCAGGTACTCGGCTGCCCAATTCGGATGCGCATACTTGGGCAGCAGCACCGCACCGGCTGCGGCTCCCGCCAAGAACCCGCCAAGATGTCCCCACCAACTGATACCGGGCAGCAAGCCGATGCCGATATTGATCAGGGCCATTCTGCCGAGCTGCCTCAGGAACCCCTGGGCGCCCACGAGCAGATTCTGATACTTCCAGAAATAGATGAGCAGTGCGCCGAGGACACCCATAATGGCGCCGGAAGCGCCTACGGTGGGCGTCTCTGGATTGGAGAAGAGTGTGACCAGGACGCTGCACCCCAACAATGACAGGCCGTATACAGCCAAGAAGCGCTTGAGTCCGAAGAAGCGCTCCATCAGCCGGCCCAGTCCGTAGAATGCGTAAAGATTCATCGCGATATGGATGAGATCCACGTGCAGGAAGCCTGCAGCGATCAGTCGCCACCATTGACCGTGGCCGGTGACCAGGATCGGAACAAGGGCCCCGTAGATCGTGATCAGGCTGCCTGAGAGCATGTTGAGCAAGAATACCCCCGCATTGATCGCGATCAGCAGGTAGGTTGCTCGAGATGGGAACTGCGGTAGCTTCAACCTTCGAGGAGGCTGCCTGGGAAGTGCAAAGGGTACGGGGGTCGCCGGCTCGCTCATTTCAGATCCACCTGGCGTGGATGGACCCGGTGGTGTTCTGCCTCAATGATGCTCAGAACCTGATCTGCGGCGATGTCGAGTTGGCATTGCCCGTTGGTTATGACGTAGTCGAATTTTCCAAGGCGTTTCATCTCTTGGCGCGCTGTTTCGATGCGGCGTTGGAGCTGCGCGTCTGACTCGGTCCTGCGTCTCCGCAAGCGTTCGAGAAGCTCTTCCTCCGAAGCTGCACTGAGGAAAATCAGCACGGCTTCGGGGATCAGTGACTTGATCGTGGCCGCGCCCTGTACATCGAGCCGCATGACGACATCTTTTCCGCTGGCAAAAGCTTCGCGAATCTGCTGCTTGGGAACGCCTTTGTGTTGCCCATAGACCACGGCATACTCCAACAGCTCATCGTTTTCGATCATCGTAGTGAATTCTTCTGGAGAGACGAAGAAGTAGTCAACACCGTGACGTTCGCCAGGTCTCGGGGGCCGAGAGGTCGCGGTCACCACAAAATGGAATTCCGCTCCACGCGCTTTGATGCGCTCCACGAGGCTGTCTTTGCCCACCCCAGACGGTCCGGAGATTACGACCAAGAGAGGCGTAACCTGCGGATGATAAGGGTCGAACACGACATCATGGCTCATACTCCTGCTCCTAGTCCCCGGTGACAGTATAAAGTATAATGAGTGTGCTACAGAGTTTCGAACGCGACTTCAGGTTGGCGAGGCGCTCAACACTACCATCTATCGTTGCTTACCTATTGAGCCCGTCTACTATACCACAATTGAAATGGGAGAGAAAAATGCCGATTCATGAGTACCGCTGCGGGGAGTGCGGGCGCCGTTTTTCGGTGTTTTGGCGCTCGTTTTCCGATGTCAATGACGACAAGATTCTCTGCAAGCGCTGTGGAAGCAAGGAAGTCAGCCGTTTGGTCTCAAAAGTGCGCGTGGTTAGATCTGAGGAGAGCCGGCTCGACGATATGGCCGATCCCAGCGCTTGGGGCGATTTCGATGAGAATGATCCCAAGAGTATGGGGCGCTTTATGCGTAAGATGATGAGTGAGATTGGCGATGAGGCCGGCGACCTCGGTCCGGAGTTTGAGGAAGTCGTGGATCGTCTGGAGGCGGGGCAGGATCCTGAGGCCATCGAGCGCGACATGCCTGATCTCTTGGGGGATGGGCCTGCCGGTGGACCGGGCGGATTGGGCGGCTCAGGTGCTCCCGGCAGCGATCTCTACAGCGGTTCGGATTTTGACGACTGATGAATAATTGCTCGGCGGGCCGGTCCGCGGCGTAACTGTCACGGAGCCCGGCTTGGCCGGCTTTCGTTTGTGGAGGGCGCATAGCATGGAATTGGGGACGATGCTTAATGGGCGGTGGGCACTCGTGCTTGGGGCGTCGAGTGGCTTTGGCGCTGCCACGGCGCGGGCACTGGCGCGGGCAGGCATGAACATTTTTGGAGTCCACCTGGACCCTCGACGCACGCTGGCGCGCGCGGAAGCCGTCATCGCAGATATTGAGGCGGTCGGACGACGTGCTGTGTTCTTCAACACGAATGCTGCGGATGTGCGACGCCGCGAACGTGTTGTGAGATCAATGCGTGAGGTCTTGGTCCAGGCGAGCGAGGCCGGCGAGGGGTCTGCCGATATGGTTCACATGATGGTCCATACGCTGGCGTTTGGCAGCCTGCGCCCGCTTATCGCGGATGATCCGGACAGCGCTGTCAACCAGAGCCAGATGGAGATGACACTCAATGTGATGGCGCACAGTCTCGTCTACTGGACTCAGGATCTGGTGCAGGCCGGCCTATTGGGACGAGGCAGCCGCGTCTATGCAATGAGCAGCCTGGGATCGCAGCGCGTGTCGTCACACTACGGCCCGGTCTCGGCCGCCAAGGCTGCGCTTGAAGCGCATACACGTCAGTTGGCTGTCGAGTTGGCCCCGCGAGGCATCGCGGTCAACTGCTTGATGCCTGGAGTTACGGATACCCCGGCGTTCCGTGCCATTCCTGGGCATGACGCGATCTATGAGCAGGTCCTGGCACATCACCCTGCCGGACGCCTGACGCGGCCTGAGGATGTGGCTCAAACCCTGGTGGTGCTGGCGGACCCCCGGCTGACGTGGATCTCGGGTGCGGTGATACCGGTCGACGGCAGCGAAGCTGTGGTCGCTGCAGGTTAGGTGAGGTGCGTTGCAGCGCTCTCCAGGCGGATTGCCCAGACTCCCGCTCACATCTCGCTTCTAGGGGCAAAGATCAGATATGTGACTGTGCAACCTGACCGCTCGGGCGTGTTCCGGAATGGACAGGGGGCACTCCTGTGGTCCGACGACAGGCCCATTCCGGGTACCTGCCCCCATTCAGACGCACGCCCAGACTACTTCCTATGTTTGACTTTGTGGGTGGGTATGATACAATATTTAGAGTCTACCAAGCCCATTAAAGTTGCGCGCAATGTGTATGCGCGCAATACTAGGTGGAATAGGAGTTGGCCGTGGAAGAACTGAATCATACCTCTGCACCATCCGAGTCAATGGAAACCCCAATTGAGAAGCCCGAGGCTGAGACTGCCGCTGACGCGGTTGCTGAAGCAACTGCGGATAGTGCTGTTGTCGAAGAAGTCATCGCTGACGAGAGCGTCGCCGACGCGGAGCTCTCAGCGGACGATGTCGTGGACGATGCTGTTGCCGAAGAGGCCGTCGCTGACGAGAGCGTCGC
>CAZEXX010000007.1:30226-31832 GCA_964516885.1 uncultured Anaerolineales bacterium
ACGATGTCGTGGACGATGCTGTTGCCGAAGAGGCCGTCGCTGACGAGAGCGTCGCCGACGCGGAGCTCTCAGCGGACGATGTCGTGGACGATGCTGTTGCCGAAGAGGCCGTCGCTGACGAGAGCGTCGCTGACGCGGAGTCCCTAGAGGACGGTGTCGCGGACGATGCGGCTGTTGCCGAAGAGGCCGTGGCTGACGCGAGCGTCGCTGACACGGAGCCCTCAGAGGATGTTGCCGCGGACGATGCGGCTGAGGACGAAGAGCCGGTCTCAATGGACGAGATCTCTTGGGAAGATCAACTGGAGGAGTCACTCTCCGGAAGCACGCTGAAGCGTGGTGAGCTGCGTGAGGGGACGATCCTCGATTGCCGTAAGGACGGATTTGTTATTGACATCGGTGCCAAGCGCGACGGTTTTGTTCCGCTTGAGGATATCAAGGATATCAAGGGCCGGGAGTTCAACGTCGGTGATAATGTCGCCGTTGTGGTCACGCGGACCCAGAATTCTGATGGCAATGTAGAGCTCTCGCTTTCCCAGGCAGTGCTACAGGAAGATTGGCTGACGGCGGAGAAGCTGCTGGAGAGCCAGGACGTCTACGAGTCCGAGGTTACCGGCTCGAACCGTGGTGGACTGACCGTTGCCTTCGGTCGCCTCCGGGGCTTCGTGCCGATGTCACAGCTGATCGGATTCAACCGCATTCGTCAGCCGGCAGAGCGGCAGCGCCGTCTGCAGGCGATGGTTGATGAGCGGATTATGCTGAAGGTGATCGAGGTCAATCGTCGGCGCCGTCGCTTGATCCTGTCACAGCGCGCCGCAGCGAAAGAATGGCGGGTTGAGCGCCGCAAGACTCTCCTTGCGGAGCTGGAACCGGATCAGGTGCGTCGTGGACGCATCAGCCAGATCACCGATTTCGGTCTGTTTGTGAACCTCGGCGGGATGGACGGTCTGGTCCATATTTCCGAGCTTTCGTGGGGCCGGATCGAGAATCCCGGTGAGGTCTATCGCACCGGTCAGCGTGTCAAGGTTAAGGTTCTGAGTGTTGATCGCGAGCGTCAGCGAATCGCCTTGAGCATCAAGGTGTTGACGCCTGATCCCTGGGAAAGTGTAGCCGTTCGCTACCAGATCAGCGAGCTTGTGCAGGGCCAGGTGACGCAGGTAGTGGACTTCGGTGTCTTCGTCGAGCTGGAGCCTGGTGTGGAAGGTCTGTTGCACAATTCGGAGTTGCGCGATGTCGCTCAGCGCGATGAACTGACGAGTGGCGAGAAGGTCCTGGTTAAGGTCATCCGTATCGAGTCGGACCGCCGCCGTATCGGACTCAGTGTCCGCCAGGTTCGCCCCGAGGAGTGGGAAGATTGGGCTATCACCCAACTGGAAAAAGAGGCCGAGGAAGCTGCCGCCGCTGAGGCCGCCGCCGCTCTCAAAGCTGAGAGGGCTGCTGAGAAGGCCAAGAGGGCCGCTGCTGCAGCAGCTCTTGAAGCTGCCGCCGCCGCTGAGGCCGCCGCCGCCGCTGAGGCTGCCGCCGCCGCTGAGGCCGCCGCCGCTCCTGAAGCTGACGATGTCGGGACCGGAGAAGCTGTCGAGGCCGAAGCCTCAGTTGAAGAGAGTGA